>JAGBGL010000139.1 GCA_017936025.1 Bacillota bacterium
AAACTCCGCAAGGCGCTAGCAAAGGCTTATCTGCGGCACATAAGAGCTTCCGCTTATTGCTGCTTCCTTCCGGACCTGACAAGGTTCACAGAGTCTTATTGCGCAGGACCCAAACCATACCAGGCGGAGTTTTTAAAAGGCAATTTCATGCCTGTATATTATATTAGTTTTGCTGTACCTAGTCAAGGAGAAATTATCTTCCTACTACTTTATAAAGCTCATCGCTGTCGGGCGATGCGATTTCTTCCATGCCTGAAGCAGTCTTCATCATGATACCTTTATCCGCCTCTGTGATGACCCCGATGCAGGACATTTCAACACCTGCCTCAGCCATTACAGCTTCCATTTCCTCTTTTTTATCAGGAGGCGTCATGATGACCATACAGCCGCTGGAGATGAGACGGAGATGATTGATGCCGAAATGTTCGCATACCTTCAGAGTAACATCTTTCACCGGGATCTGATCTTCCCAGACTTCCGCGCCTGTCCCTGCGATCTGGCACAGTTCCCAGACAGCACCAAGTACACCGCCTTCTGTCACATCATGCATACCATGAGTACCCACTTTGCCTGCAGCGACCCCTTCTGTCACAACGCTTACATGGTCCAGCATGGATTTCGCTTCTGCGATTTCATCGGCTGTCAGCACATTTTCCAGTTCATCCTCGTAATCCAGTGCAATGATTCCTGTACCCTCAAGACCTGCTGCTTTAGTGATCATTATGTAATCTCCCGGTACCAGCTGGTCTGCCTGCTGGGATCCGGACTTCGGTGCACGGCCGATCGCTGTGGAAACGATTACCGGTGTATTCACAGCCGGTGTGATTTCCGTATGCCCGCCGATTATTTCAACGCCCAGCTTGGCGGAAACTTCGCCGGCCTGGCGCATCATTTCTTCGATATCTTCCTCTGTAGTTCCTACAGGCAGCATCACTGCCAGCATGATACCCAGCGGCTCTATGCCGTTGGACGCAATATCGTTGCAGGAAATGTGTATCGAAAGTCTTCCGATGTCACTGATCGCTGCAGTGATCGGGTCAGTCGACATCACGCAGTCATATGAACCGAAATCCACGACCGCACAATCCTCTCCGATTCCCGGCCTTGTCAGTACTTCGGGACGTCTGTATGTGATTTTATCAAAAACTATTTTCTTTAACAGTTCGCTGTCCAGCTTTCCTGTCTTAAGCATTTCTTCTCCTCACTTTCCGGAGGGCACTGCGCCCTGCCCGGTTATTTGAACATTTCTATAAACATTTCTTCAGTAATGATAGGGATGCCCAGCTCTTTCGCCTTCTTGTTTTTAGAAGAACCGGACTCAATATCATTGTTGATCAGATAGTCGGTTTTCTTGCTGACGGAACCTGAAACCTTGCCGCCGCCGGCTTCGATCTCGGCCTTCAGTGCATCCCGGTTTTCGTAATGGTCAAGGCTTCCTGTTATAACGAAAGTCTTTCCAGCATACGCCGCTGCTTCCGCCTCTTCAAATGACTCGTCCAGTGTCAGCTGCGCCAGAAGATCCGCAACCTTTTTCTGATTCACAGCACTGCGGAAATACTCGACATAACCTGCGGCCATTATGTCACCGATACCCTCGATCTGCGTCAGCTGTTCTTCCGTCGCATTCTGTATATCATTCCATTTGTTTTTATAAGCTTTCGCAATGACCTTCGCATTGGCCGCTCCGATGTTCGGTATGCCCAGGCTGTACAGCAGTCTCGCCGGAGTCGTGTGTGCCGCTGCTTCCGCCGCCGCCAAAAGGTTTTCGAAAGACTTCTCACCGAAGCCTTCCATCTCAGTGATTTCACTGCGGACTCTCTCCAGTCTGAAAAGATCCGCCGGTTCTTTCACGAATCCCATGGAAACAAACTTCTCAAGTGTCGCTTCTGACAGGCCGTCGATATTCATCGCGTTTCTGCCTACAAAGTGTGTCAGTGACTTGATCTGCTTTGCCGGGCAGTCCGGGTTGACACAGAACAGAACTTCCACGTCATTATCTTTTCTGATCATCGTCTGCTGTCCGCATACAGGACATGCCTCCGGGATCTTAAGATTTCCGCTGCGGGTCATATTCTCAGCGATCTGCGGAATGATCATGTTTGCCTTATAGACTCTGACCGTATCTCCGATCCCGAGTCCGAGCTCACGCACGATACTTATATTGTGTACGGACGCCCTGCTTACAGTCGTTCCTTCCAGCTCTACCGGCTCAAATATTGCGACCGGATTTATCAGGCCTGTTCTGGAAGCACTCCACTCGATTTCCTTCAGTGTAGTTTCCTTTATCTCATCGCGCCATTTGAATGCGATAGCGTCTCTCGGGAATTTGGAAGTCGTTCCGAGGGAAATGCCGTATCTGATGTCATCCAGGATCAGGACCAGGCCGTCGGACGGAACATCATTTTCTTCGACATGATGAGCGAACCAGTCTACAGCTTCCGCGACCGAAACGCTGTCTACGACTTTATGTTCCACGACCTCGAACCCCTGAGATCTCATCCATGCAAACTGCTCTCTGCGCAGGTCAAATTCTAGATCTTCTGCAGATACCAGCGTAAATGCGAAGAAATTCACATTACGCCGTGCCGTCACTTCACTGTTCAGCTGACGCACGCTGCCGCTGCACAGATTGCGCGGATTCTTGTATTTGGAATCGGTGTCTTCAATGCTGTCATTTATCTTCTCAAAATCGGAATATCTGATGCAGGCTTCGCCGCGGAGCACCAGCTCACCTTTGAACGGGATCTCCAGCGGGATGTTTTTAAAAGTGCGGGCATTGGCCGTCACTACTTCACCGATTTCTCCATTGCCGCGTGTGACCGCCTTGAACAGCTTCCCCCCGCGGTAAGTCAGTACGACTGTCAGTCCATCGATCTTCCAGGACAGGATCCCTTCTTTATCTTTCAGCCAGTCAGCCAGCACCGCCACTTCCTTAGTCTTGTCCAGAGAAAGCATCGCGGACGGATGCACTTCCTTAGGCAGCTCGCTGAGAACTTCGTAGCCTACGTTCTGAGTCGGGCTTGATGCCATAATGATGCCGGTCTCTTTTTCAAGGGCTTCCAGTTCATCATACAGACGATCATATTCCAGGTTGCTCATGATCTCGCGGCTTTCCTGATAATAGGCTCTTGCCGCTTCCCCGAGCACTTCTATGAGTTCATTTATTCTTTTACGCTTATTTTCCACTTGCGTACCTCTTTTTTTAAGTCCGGACTATGCCCGGCTGATTTTAATCCAGTTTTGACAGCGGAGCCATACCTGCTGCCAGCTTTTTAACGGAACCATCATCAAACTGCACCTGAATTATCTTGCCATTTACATTCAGTACTGTGCCGTTCCCAAATTTCGGATGGTTGACACGCATGCCTTCAGCAAGCTGTGCCGCCACAGCCGCCGCATTGACATTCGCATGAGTCTGCTGCTTTGCATATCTCAGCTGATCGAACGGATTGAACGGTTTTTCACCGCTGAAGCCATCCGGAGACATCATTTCTCTGGCATCGCGTTTCTTTTCATATATAGCATCACCATCTATCAGGTGTTTATCCACTTCTCTCAGGAACTGTGATTCTCTCGTCAGGTCCGTTTTACCATAGAGAGTTCTCATATTGGCGCTCGTCAGCCACAGTCTCTCTTTAGCTCTCGTCATTCCTACATAGCAGAGCCTTCTTTCTTCTTCAAGGCCGTCTTCCCTGTCGAAAGCACGCCATCCCGGAAACAGGCCGTCTTCCATCCCCGGCAAGAATACGAACGGGAACTCCAGACCCTTTGCACTATGCATAGTCATCAGCACGACAGCATTTTCATTTTCGTCGTGATTATCAACTTCGGCCAGCAGTGCGATCCTCTCCATGAATTCCGCCAGAGACAGCTGCATGTCGTCCTTTTCATAATCGTATATTACCGATTTGAATTCCATAAGGTTTTCGATGCGTCCCTCTGCTTCCAGAGTGTTGTTGTCCTCCAGCATTTTCAGATAACCTGTCTTCACCAGCAGTCCATCGTATATATCCGATACACGGAGGTTGTCTTTTTCTGCTGCATACTCAGTGATGACTCTCACCATTTCGCGGATGCCCGCGGAAGCCTTTGCAGACAGGCTGTCCACTACTTCTTCATCTGCAAGCACCTGAAGAAGGCTTTCGCCCCTGACTTTTGCCAGCGCCTGAAGCTTTTCTATCGTCTTTGCTCCTACTCCGCGTTTCGGTTCATTGATGACACGCAGCAGAGCTATATCGTCAGCAGGGTTCTGCACGAGGCGCATATAACTGATAAGGTCTTTGACTTCTTTTCTGTCGTAATACCTCAGGCCGCCCAGCACTCTGTATGGGATATCTCTTCTGGAAAGAGCTTCCTCGAAAGTTCGGGACTGCGCATTCGTTCTGTAAAGGACAGCAAAGTCGCTGTATTTTCTATCACTGCTCTTCATGCGGTCGATTTCCTGTGCTACGTAACGCGCTTCGTCACGTTCATCGTCAGCACGGTAATACGCGATCTTGCTTCCGTCTTCCGCAGAAGTCCACAGTTTTTTATCTTTTCTGTCTCTGTTGTTCTCTATTACAGAGTGTGCCGCTGCAAGGATATTTGCAGTGGATCTGTAGTTCTGTTCCAGCTTTACAACCTTCGCATTTTTAAAGTCCTTTTCGAACTCCAGAATGTTACGGATGTCTGCCCCTCGCCACTGATAGATACACTGGTCATCGTCGCCGACTACGCAGATATTGTTGTGGCGCTCAGCCAGCATCCTTACGAACTTGTACTGGATCTGGTTGGTATCCTGATATTCGTCTACCATTATATATCTGAATCTTTCCTGATATTCCAGCAGCGCAGCTTCATCCTGCTCGAAAACTCTTACCGCATTGAGCAGCAGATCATCGAAGTCCATTGCATTGTTCTTTTTCAGGAGAGCTTCATATGCTGAATACACTTTATATATAAGTACGGATTTCGGATCCCCGCCGTTCAGCGCCAGGAATTCTTCAGGATCCACCTGCTTTTCCTTACAGTCGCTGATGATGCTCAGGAAGTAAGCAGGCGTATATTTCTTATCATTCAGATCCATCTCTTTGACGATAGACTTCACTGCCGCCTTCTGGTCTGTCGGATCGTAAACCACAAAATCTCTGTCATAACCCAGAATTTCCGCGTGCTTTCTCAGCACACGCAGACACGCGGAGTGGAACGTAAGGATCCACATGTTTATATTGCCGCCGATAAGGGCTTCCACCCTGTCGCGCATTTCTTTCGCCGCCTTGTTTGTAAAGGTCACAGCCAGTATTTCGTAAGGTCTGACACCTTTTTCTTTTATGAGATAGGCGATGCGGTGAGTCATCGTGCTCGTTTTGTCGCTGCCCGCCCCCGCCAAAATCAAGAGAGGCCCCTCTGTATGAAGAGCTGCCTCTTTCTGCTGCGGATTCAGTTTATCTAAGTAATCCATCTATTCTCCTATAAAATAATTACATTTGTAATAAGTCCCATGATCGCATTCACGCATGGTGAAATTATCATTCCTGTTACGTTGAACAGGATCAGTCCCAGCAGGATCAGCGAGCCGTAGCGCACGACTGTGAAATATGCCGGTGTACGTTTTACATTGAAGAGTTCTGTCACGATAGTGAAACCGTCCAGCGGCGGTACCGGGATCAGATTGAAAATCATCAGCACCAGGTTGATCATGATCACATACATAAGTACATCAACAACTATGCCTCCCAGACCGGAAAGCGCAAAGCTTCCTCCGCCGATACCTATCACCAGCTTTACAATAAAGCCGAAGATCACTGCGATCAGCAGGTTCATAACTACGCCTGCTATAGATGTCAGGAACTCTCCCTTTCTTCTGTTTTTAAAATTGGCCGGATTGATCTCTACAGGGCGTCCCCATCCAAACCCTGCAAACATCAGCGCAACCAGACCCACAGGATCGATATGCGCTGCCGGATTGACAGTAAGTCTTCCCTGGAATTTCGGCGTAGGGTCTCCCATCTTGTATGCGACCCATCCGTGCGCAAATTCGTGGAACGAAATGCCCACGATAACACCCGGGATTATCATAAGAATATGGTAAAACCAGTCTCCTACACTGGAATAGCTCCTCATCGAAGAGAACAGCATCAGTACCATAAACACTGCAAATACCGGGTCAATTCTTCTTCTCATCCTAATGCCCTCCTTTGAAATTATGAATCCTGTCGGAAACGCTCCGTTTCCGATAGATAATCATCAGTAGTATATCATAAAATGCGCAAATTGACATCATCGTTCTCAGACTTTATAATTGAATTACCTTAAGGGGAGGTAAACTTATGACCAGAAAGATTTTTGATGACTTAGAAAACAACAGAGATTATACGCTTGAACGGCTGGACGGAATTTCTTCTGCGATCAGCCTGTTTACTGTGTCCAGTGAAATAAAGTTCCTGCACTTCAACAGGGCTGCTGACAGCATGCTCGGATACGAAACCGGCGGGCTCATGGAAGCCGCTGCGGACGAACCGCTGAAGATTTTCCACCCGGAAAACGAAAATAATTTTTTCAGTGAAATCATAGCAGCAATGCGCGACGGCAAGCACTTCAATTACGATTGCCGCCTTCTCTGTGCAGACGGTTCATATAAGTGGGCGAACATTTCTGCCGAGATGGTCAAACAAACCGGCGGAACTCTCCATTACTACGGAGTCATTACTCCAATCGAAACTCCTGTCTGGACTCAGCTGCGCGGCCTCCACACACTGATCATCGCAGGTAAAGGCGCCGAACTTACACATCTGATAGAAATGATCGAATCCCGCGGCGGCACATGTGACGTCGACACTTACGGAATGGACGGATTCGACAGATTTGAGGCTTCTGAAGAGGGATATTACCACTGCATTTTCATCGGAAACCGCATGAAAGACGTAAACGGCATGGAGCTGGTGAAGGAAATCAGATTCTCTTCTCATCCTCAGAGTTCTGACATACCAGTGGTCCTGCTGGTGGACGATCTCGATGCAGATCCGGAAGTTCTCGGCGAAATGAAAATCTCGGCTGAGATAACGAAGCCGTTTGAAGAGGATAAGATAGTAAAAGCATTGCTCCCGCTGGTACCGGCACAGGAGTAAAGCCTAGCGTTGCACTGGCAGCCACACAGTTTTTATAAAAAGTAAAGGCAGTTCGTTTCGAACTGCCTTTTATAGTATGCTAAAAGTATTACATATTATATTGTCTTCTGCGTCTTATTACCATAGCCGCTGCTGATCCGATTACCAGAACAAAGCCTGCGATAACGAAGAGTCTCGCTCCGCCGCCACCTGCGTCAGGAAGGACGTAGGAGACTGGGGTGTTGGTAATTGTTTCAATTGCAATCTGATCTGCCGGAACTTTCAAGATGCCCGGAATACCCGGATCATAATTGCACTCCTGCAGATTTCCATTGGGATCTACTATTTTATCGCAGAAACAGAACCAGTACTTCGTATCTTCCAGAACATATCCATCCGGAGATTTTATTTCCTGAATGTAATAAGGAGTATGTTCTCTGAGGATTATACCTGCGGTAATGTTCGTTTCAAACATCAGCTTGCCATCATCATCAGTTGTGCCGCTGGCTATAAGTCCGCCATTCTCGTTATACAGACCGAATTCTGCACCCTGGAGGAGCCTGCTTAAGTCTGTCTGGTCTTTCTTTGTGATTTCGACTTTGTAATGTTTTGCGGAAACGTTGATATTCGAATAAATCTTTTCTGCGCTGTCATCCGAAACTGTATGTCCGAATAAAGTGATATTTGCAGAATTACTGTATGGAATACCTTCCGTTGCTCCAGGCGGGATTATCAGCGCTGCATCATAATTCAGGACATATTTAACAGGAGCCGGATTCAGGATCTGAATATCCAGAACATGCACAGTATTTCCTTCTGAATCCTTTTTATCTCCGCTTCCATCATAGGAAGTTATATAATCAACACCTTCTGTTAACGTTATTGTTCCGCCATTCGCATCTTCAGCGGTTATAACAAGGGATCCCTGCATGTAAGCCAGCGTCTCCGTCATCTCATCATGAATAATAAGAGGCTCATCATCCTTTACAAGGTCAATTCTCGCTTCATTTACAGTAATGGTATAATTCGCCACATAATCCTCCAGTTTCTGAGTCAGTTCTTTTTTGAACAGTCCTGGGATCGGTACTTTTGCTGCATCATCTGCCACCGCTATCACTGTCGGATTCCCAATCGCACTCGGTACCCTGTAGCTCAATGATACGACATTCTGAAGTTTGTTTCCCACGCCGCCATACTGGTCTAAAACTTCGAGGCCTTCAGTCTCATAAACAAAGTTGATGGCCGTATCACCTTCAAAGTTCCAGCACCGGCAGAACTCTGCTACCCTCCGGCCCTCACTGTTGAGGTGCTCTTGTTTCCATCCACAGCCGCCATTCTGCCATGTCTGACATGTTTCTTCAGTACATGTGCATCTGCACAGCAATTCAATTTCGTGCGCATAGTAAACATCTTGATCATCAGGTGACCATGAAAGATACCATGCAATATCATCTGAATCTTTGATATCCGATATACCTTCTTTCTTAATTTCAGGTATAACGAATTCTTCACCGTTTCTGGTTGCCGTTACCGTTGCATGAATAAGGTCATTTTCAACATATCCTATTTCACTATCTTCAGGATTAAGAACTTTCATCGAATCATATATATTCCAATAAAAATCAGGCTTTTGCCCTTCTTTCTTTCCAGGCACCAAAGTAGTCAATTTCCATCTAAAGGTTCCACCATTGCTATCTCCAACAAAAGCTCCGGTCTTTACAACATCTGCAATTACGTTTCCGTAAACCAGCATATCCCAGTATTCAGCCGTCTGGCCATCTACTATAGTCTTATTCCCGTAATATGTGGATCCTGTGGTATTTGAAGAATCTATTGTGCTGGTAAAAGTTATATAATATATTCTGTTCTCATTGCCCAAATAGTCTTTGCCACAAGTTGCACATGCTCTATCGTCCGGAATATTATATGTCCAGCCTGATTCTCCCCATGTGAGATCCGGATCTCCGGGATACACAGTCCATGCATGATATCCATGCGTAGCAGCTTCGTTTCCTGTTGCAGGATCTATTGTGGAAACACCTACTGTTATCCCATTTTGCATATCAGACTCTGTGTATATAATATTATCTGTCAGAATATCGTCAGTCAGCACGCTGCCCGGTATGTGCGAATCTTTATGCCCTTTAATTGTTATTGTCCAGTATATTTTATCAGGATCAGGGCGCGCTGCATCGTCTGCACTGCCCTGCTTGCCCCATTTGCTCAATTCAGTCTGCTCATTTTCTGCTTCAGGCGGTTTTATTACTACATGAATATTTCCATCGAACCCCACTTCATTGTATTCGCTTGAAAAATGCACACCCATCTCTGCAGTGATGGTCATTTCTGTACGTTTATTTGCATTATCATTGAAATTAAATGTCATCAGCCCGGAAGCCGCAATATGCCATGTTCCTACGTTTGTTCCATCATCTAGAATAAAATCTCCGGAGTCTTCCGAAACAACCAGTCCTTCCGGCAGCCGATACATATATTCACCCGGCGCTATACCATTCGGCAGGTTCACATGTACAGCTAATTTATATGTAGTTCCCGATACCACAACATATTTTCCATCTTCCTTTGGTATCGGCGAATCATTTGTGTCAGTAAGCGTAAAAGAAACTTGTCCGCCATTTTTTTCTGCATAATCCTGAAGAGTGTTATTCATCGACAACGCCGGCTGCATCATGAGATAGCCGGTTACGAGCACGCAAAAACAAGCCAGTACAGCCACCAGCCTGTTGATCATCCTGCCCTTACCCTTAACGCTATTCTGTTTTTCTGCAGTCATTTCCTTCATCGTCTATTCCTCATTCAAGGCGCAAATAATTTGTATTATGTTAACCAGTCAGAACATACACTTAGCAAATTTTAAATGTATATTATTTTTTATAATATCACTGAATCCCCATGTTTTCAACCTTTGTCACGCAAAAACTCCTGTATAAAATGCATATTTCGTCGTTTTTTCGCTGTTTTGGAACGAAAAAACGGTATGACGATGCACTCAACTGTCAT
>JAGBGL010000140.1 GCA_017936025.1 Bacillota bacterium
CGGGTTCAAGTCCCACCGCCGGCAAAAAAAATATGACAGGCAAATTGCCTGTCATTTTTCTGGTGGAAGCGGTGGGAATCGAACCCACGTCCGAAAGCATTTCCACGGGAATTTCTCCGAGCGCAGCTTCTGTTTTGGTGTTTCGCATCCGGAAGCGCCCAGAAGCAGGCTTTTCCTTCAGCTATCCCGTTAGTCCCACACGGTACCGGGAACTCCCGCATGGTTTTCCTGTATTAGTCGATGCCAGGTTCTTAGCCTACAGGTAAACTAAGGCTGACACGCGGGCTGCGAAATTAAGCAGCTAATGCGAAATTGTTGTTATTTTTAGCGTTTATATTTAACGTGTCCCTTTTTACGCAGACTGGACAAACTGCGGCTCGCTTATCCGGCTTCTACACCCCCGTCGAAACCAGTACGCCCCCATGAAGCCCTGCCCAAATCTCTGATTTGGCGCGCAGGACATATATTCTTATTATTTACTTACAAGCTCGATCTTTGCTTCCAGCTCATCAATGATCATTTCCTGCTCTTTGATTTTTCTGCAAAGCTCTGTTACTGTTTCCGGCAGCTCTGATTCTGCACAGAACTGTTCGTAACAATATTCACCGATCTGTTTTTTAGCAGTGCTGATTTCAGTTCTGGCAGTAGAGATCTGAGATTTCAGCTTGCCTACTTCAACCAGTTCTTCTGTCTTATCAGCTGCTTTTTCAGCAGTTTCTTTTGCAAATTTTGCTGCTTTGTTAAATAAATCCTGCATCCTGTCCACTCCTTTATCTTCTCATTGCCTGCTGCATTCTGCGGTCGGCATCTCTCTTGGCAATGCTGTCACGCTTGTCATGGTCTTTTTTACCGCGTGCCACAGCCAGCTCGACTTTTGCTCTGCCCTGTTCATTAATATACATTCTCAGAGGCACTAAAGTCAATCCTTTAAGAGTTATATAACCGATCAGTTTCTGTATTTCCTTTTTATGGAGCAGCAGCTTTCGCGGTCTCAGCGGATCCACATTATAACGGTTTCCATGATCATACGGGCTGATGTTCATACCATAGATGATCATTTCTCCATTTTCGACCTTGGCAAAGCTCTCTTTGATACTGACTTTCCCCTGTCTTACAGATTTTATTTCAGTTCCGGTAAGAACGATTCCTGCTTCATATGTTTCTTCTATGAAGTAATCATGTCTTGCCTTCTTGTTATTCGCTACTAATTTAATACCACTCATGATTCTTTCTAAAACCTATTTAAATAAAACTCTTCCCGCCAGTTCAGCTGTTGTCAGCTGACCAACTGCCGGATCACGGCTGTCCAGAACGGCCTGACCTGTATCACTCAACACAAAAACTCTGTTTTTTCCTACTGTGATTTCGGACATTGGCTCAAGGTAGACACCCTTTTCCGTATATCCTTCATACAAGCTTCCGTTTATATACAGATTTCCTTCACGTATTTCCACGGTGTCGCCTTCCACCGCAGCCACTCTGCGCAGAAGGACGCTGCCTTCCCCGTCTTCACTGTAAACATAACAGGGACATGCAACCACATCACCTGCATCAGGGTTTCCGAAAAAGTAAGCCATTCTGTTTATCAGAACATGGCTTCCGTCTTTAACTGCAGGATCCATCGAATCCCCCTGGACTTTCATTATATCAAGCATACACGCTGCAGCAACAGCAGTAATTATTCCAGCCGCAACTGCAATTGTACTTAAAATCACTTTCCTTCCAGTCATAACTATACATTATCCTTTTTGATTATATGTACAGGACCGGAGTTATATCAATAAAGACCTCCGATTTCGCTGAACGGATACAGTCTTACAAATGCCTTGCCCAGTATTGCATCTTCAGAAACACATCCTACACTCGGATCACGGCTGTCTATACTTACAAGTCTGTTGTCACCCATTACGAAGAAATGGTCTTCGGGCACAGTATAGTCGATGACCTCGCCTGTAGTGATTCCATCATTGAGATATTCTTCGTGGAGCTGGATTCCATTGATGAACACATTACCGTCTTTAACTGTCACTTCGTCTCCCGGAAGCCCTATGATTCTCTTTATCAGCAGTTTACTGTTTCCTTTCTCATCCTGCAGTCCGGATTTGAAGACAATTATATCGCCCTGCTTCTCATCACCTGTTTTATAAGCCAGCTTATTTATCAGAAGATAATTATTCTCATATAAAGTCGGTTCCATCGAATGCTCTTTAACGATAGTCGGTTTCACAACAGCTGTGATTACCAGAACAATCGCCAGCGCAATAACTATATCTTTAATAAGGTCTTTCACTTACTTCACCATCCCGAATTCAGATAAAGGCCAGATTTTCAGTTTGACATCGCCCTTGATTTCTTTCATGATTACAGGTCCCAGATCAGGGTTTCTGCTGTCCATTGTCGGATCTTCATTGTCAGAAAGGATATATACGTGATCTTTGCTTATTTCGATTTTCTGATCTTTCATTCCTTTTGCTTCCGCAATTACCTCACCTTTACGGTACAGTTTTTCATTTTTAACTTTCAGAGTATCCCCCGGCAGTGCCGCTACTCTTCCGATTACATTATCTTCGGAAATAGCCCGGGAATACACTTTTTCCAGGATTACTACCTGTCCCAGTTCAGGCTCTCCTCTGTTTGCAGAATAAGATTCTTTAGTAATAACTAATGTGTCACCGTCATCCAGTACAGGACTCATGGAATTGCCTTCCATAACTTCCGGTGCAACAAACATTGTCATAACAAAAGCCAGTGTTGCTGCTACGATATACGGTCTGTATTTCTGTCTCCAATCCATTTTAATCACTTTCTCCTATCATTATCAAATAATTCGTTCTTTATTCCTGCAAAATCCTTTGGCAGTGTTGAAACAACTTCTTTTCCCTGCAGATACATAAAAGGCTCTTCCATTTCGTTGAAAATCAGTTTATATGCATGCAGCAGCTGTGTTGTCAGATTATACTTCTTTTTCACTTCCTGATTGATGCGTCTGTTGCCGTATTTTGCATCGCCTATGATCGGATGCCCGATCTTGGCCAGGTGCGCACGTATCTGGTGAGTTCGTCCTGTGATGATTTCCACTTCGACCAGAGTGTATTTACCGTTGTACTTAACAGGTCTGATGATCGTTTCCATCGTCTTTCCTGTTTCCGAATCTGACGGAAGCACCCGGATACGGTTATTTTCTTCATCCTTTTCCATCTTGTCAGATAAATGGATCGTATCTTTGATCTCACCGGCAGCAATCGTCAGGTAAATCTTACTGATGCGGCTCTTGTCACGGATCATACTGTTAAGAACCTGCAGCGATTCGCTGTCTTTACCGAATATAACAAGTCCTGTCGTATTTCTGTCCAGACGGTTTACCGGTGATGGCACAAAAGTCCTTTCCCGTGCCGGATCATATTCACCATTCTGCTGCAGATAACCCGCTACCTGATTCGCCAGATGATTCTTCTTTTCTTTTGAATCACCATGTGTCAGAAGACCGAACGGCTTTTCTACAACAATGATCCTTTCATCCTCGTATGCAATGCCAAACTGTCTCTTCGCTGTAACTTTCTTTTTCACGCGTATATAGTCATCGAACTGTTCCTGCGGGATATAGAAAGTCAGTTCATCGCCTTCTTCCAGTACAGTAGCCTCTTTGGCACGTTTTCCATTCACTTTCAGGTCTTTTCTTATTAACTTGTATATGTGGCTCAGAGGTGCATTTTTCATGTACTTCTTAAGGAAGCGGTCCAGTCTCTGATTACCTTCGTTTTTCTCTATTATAAGTTTTACCATAAAGTTTATTATACAACATCTGCGTCTCAAAAGTATACATCTATCGTAAATAAAATTTCACAATTTTACATTTGTGAAAGTCTCCGAAATGTGTTACTCTATTATAAAGGTATTTAGTAAGGAGATTTATTGAAATGAACAGAATCAAAGACTTTTTTTATAATAAAAATGACTTAATTATCGTTCTTCTCATCCTGCTCCTGGCAGCAGCAATCATTTACTTCAAAATCGGAGACATTATGTCTTACCCTGATACACTGAAAGAATCCGCTGCACAGACTACTACAGAACAGACAACTGAGGTGACAGAAGCAACTGAGGCAACTGATGATACCGACGGAACATCTTCAGATGAAGACAGCTCTGAAAGCAGTTCTGAAGACAGTGAACAGTAATTATTTAATTTAAATTATGGTAGGATTTTCCCGCCATCTGTTATATAATAACTATATATGTAACACAATATTAGGAGGAATATTATGGCTTTAGTAACTACAAAAGAAATGTTCGCAAAAGCATTAAAAAATGACTATGCTATTGGTGCATTTAACGTTAATAATATGGAAATCATCCAGGGTATCGTTGCCGGTGCTCAGGCTGAAAATACTTCCCTGATCCTGCAGGTATCCGCTGGTGCAAGAAAGTATGCTAACCCTACTTACCTGACTAAACTGGTAGAGGCTGCTATTATCGACACTGGTCTGGACATCGCTCTCCACCTTGACCACGGTGAAGATTTCGAAATCTGCAAACAGTGTGTAGACGGAGGTTTTACTTCCGTAATGATCGACGGCTCTAAATACGATCTGGAAGAAAATATCCGCCTGACTAAACAGGTTGTAGAATATGCTCACGATAAAGGCGTTGTAGTAGAGGCCGAACTGGGCAAACTTGCAGGTGTCGAAGACAACATTAAAGTAGACGCACGTTCTGCTACATTCACTGACCCTGAAGAAGCAGCATACTTCGTTGAAAAAACAGGCGTTGACTCTCTGGCGATCGCTATCGGAACAAGCCACGGTGCTTACAAGTTCAAAGGCGAGCCATACCTGGATTTCGAAAGATTAAAGAAAATCCACTCTCTGATTCCTGATACTCCTCTGGTACTGCACGGAGCTTCCACAGTACTGCCTGAGTTCGTAAAAGCATGCAACGACTTCGGCGGAGATATTCCTGGCGCACAGGGCGTTCCTGAAGAAATGATCAAAGAAGCAACTAAATACGGTATCTGTAAAGTCAACATCGATACTGACCTGAGACTGGCTATGACAGCATCTATCAGAAAGTATCTGGCTGAAAATCCTGCAGACTTTGACCCTAGAAAATATCTGGGACCTGCAAGAACTGCGATTCAGGACATGGTACAGCACAAAATCAAGAACGTACTGAATGCTTCCAACATCAAATAAGAACATTCATCCCGCATCAAAATGGTGCGGGATTTTTGATGAACTGCCTAAATCTTTGATTTGGTACGCGGCGAATGCATGAACTATCCATAACAAAAAACCGGATCATCAGATCCGGTTTTAATCGTTATGTCATTATTTCTTTGCATTTTCAAGCAGCTGAAGTTTCATATTATACAGCTTTTCAGATAAATCCACATAATATGTCTGAGGTTTTTCGAAACGGCGTGTTTCATTCCACAGAGTTTTCATCTGTTCCCTGCAGAAATCTTTTATCTCATCAATATGCGGTTTTTCATAAACCAGCTTACCTTTTTCAAAGATAGGAACCTGCAGTTCTTTCACTTCATAGTTTGTAATCTTCTTTCTCTTCCAGATTGCATTAGGGTCGAAAATTTCATATTCATTTCCGTCCGGAGCCGGTTCATCATGCAGAGTGATGATATCAGCCAGAGCTTTACCTGTATTTTTATCATACAGACGGTACAGTTTTTTGAAACCAGGGTTTGTGATCTTTTCAATGTTTTCACTGACCTTGATTTTTGAAATCAGTTCTCCGCCCTGATCCAGTGCAACCAGCTTATATACGCCGCCGAATACAGGTGTGGATTTAGAAGTGATCAGTCTTTCACCTACACCGAAAGAATCAATGCATGCGCCTTCCAGCAGAATATCCTGGATTACATATTCATCCAGTGAGTTTGAAACTACGATCTTACAGTCAGGATGTCCTGCCTCATCCAGCATCTTTCTTGCCTGTTTAGTAAGATAAGCGATGTCTCCGCTGTCGATTCTGATGCCTTTTTTAGCAGGTTTCAGCTCGTCAAAAATTCTTACAGCATTAGGAATACCGGACTTCAGCACGTTATATGTATCAACAAGGAAAGTACAGTTATCAGGATAGATTTCCGCATACTTACGGAATGCTTCGTATTCTGTAGGGAACATCTGTACCCAGCTGTGAGCCATTGTACCCAATGCGGAAACCCCGTAGTCTCTGTCGGAAATCGCACATGCCGTGCCTGCACATCCGCCGATATAAGAAGCCCTCGCTCCATATACAGCAGCAGATACACCATGAGCTCTGCGTGTTCCGAATTCCATTACCGGTCTGTCTCCTGCCGCATATACGATACGGCTCGCTTTTGTTGCGATCAGAGACTGATGGTTGATCAGAAGCAGCAGCATTGTTTCGACGAATTGTGCCTGAATAACCGGACCTCTTACTGTCAGGATAGGTTCATTAGGGAAAATAGGCGTACCTTCAGGAATCGCCCATACATCACATTCAAATTTAAAAGTCTTCAGATACTCAAGAAAGTTTTCATCAAAGCATCCTTTTTTTCTCAGGTAGTCAATGTCTTCATCTGTGAAATTAAGATTTTCAAGATAATTGATTGCCTGTTCGAGACCTGCCATGATTGCATATCCGCCTCCGTCAGGAACACGTCTGAAAAATAAATCAAATACCGCAATGTCATCCTTCAGGTCTGACTGGAAATAACCGTTTGCCATTGTTATTTCATAATAGTCAGTCAACATAGTCAGGTTCAGTTTTTCAATCATTTGGAATCTTCCTCCATCTTGTTTTTAAAACGCTTTCTGCAAGCTTTATAAAATATTATACTAATTAGAATTATACCAGCTTTTATGCATAATGTAAACCGGACCTGCCAAGTTAGTGTATGGTTTTATGTCAAGACACCCTTGCCCATTAAAAAGACGGCTCCATCAGATAGAAGCCGCCCGTAGTTTTATAAAATTCTTTCCAGTCCGTTCATATCAACAGGTTTGCCTGTTTTTTTGTCTGCAACTGCTTTTTTCAGCAGTTCAAATGTATGTCCGTTGATCGGGTAGATAAACTGTGCAATTGCCGCTGCAATAAGGCATAATCCCGGAAGCAGAATGAATGCTGCATTTACCATATCAAGCTTCAGGAGCCAGCCGACTATCTGCGTAGCTGCAGATGTAAAAACGGTAAACGCGAGACCGTATACAGACGTTATACTTCCTTCCAGTCTCTTGCCCAGAACAAATTCCCCTACTTCTGTAATATCATACATGATAGCATTGATCAGCTGCCAGAAACATGTATATGAAATCGAGTATATTACCACATAAACTACCATCATCACATAGCTGTGTATTCCTATGAAATAGAAAACCACACCTGCTGCACCGGCAATAAGCATAGACATCGCCAGCGTATTCTTCTTGCCGAATTTAACAGCACACACACCCATGACCGGGGTATATACAAGATTTGCGATTATTGAAATCAGGAATATTGTGGATGTTATCTCATCGCCCATTCCCAGATTATATCTCGTAAAGAATACCATGCTGGAATTGTAGAATGTATTTGCAACGATATACATTCCGATAACTATGATCATGTGTTTGAAAGGTTTCAGCTTCAGGACCTGAATATATTCGCTGATCAGTTTTCCTATCCTGATTTCCCCCGGCTCACCGGACACATCCTGTTCCTTGCCTTTTGTAGATTTCCATGTTACCAGAATGCTTCCACCTGCAATTACTGCAAGAATAACAGCCATGAAAAACCATGCCCGGCTTTCCGCCATTCCCTGCGTCTGCATATACTGGACAAACAGCAGAGGGATAACCATGCCGATAAAATTTCCGAAGATTCCGAACAGTCTTGCGATCGTTCTAAGGATGCTTCTTTCGTCATAATCATCTGTCAGCTCTGCTCCCAACGCAGAATACGGAGTATAGTACATACTGAAGCCCAGCCAGAACATCAGTCCCACTATTATATAGAAACATGACTGCACCGCTGCAGCAGCTTCCACCTTCGTAAACAGAAGAATCAATCCGACAACAAGCGGCGCAACTGCAGCCAGCAGGAACGGACGGCGTCTGCCGTATTTCCACCTGATGTTGTCAGAAACATAGCCGATCAGCGCTCCCACTACTCCATCCGCCAGAATTATGACAGACGAGACAGTCCCCGAAACTTCCGGTGACATGCCTACTACAGTTGTAAGAAACAGTATCAGATATACAGTTACAAAATTATATGGTGCAGAGTCCGCGAAGGTCGCCGCACCATAACCTAATAAATCTTTTTTATTCATTATGTCAAACCTTTATTTGAGGATTTTTCTGAGGAATTCACCTGTGTAAGACTCCTGGACCTGCGCAACTTCTTCAGGTGTTCCTTCTGCCACGATAGTACCGCCGCGGAAGCCACCATCAGGTCCCAGGTCGATGATATGATCCGCACGTTTGATAACGTCCAGATTATGCTCGATCACAACAACTGTGTTTCCTGCATCTACTAAAGTATCCAATACATGGATCAGTTTGTCAACATCTGCAAAATGGAGGCCTGTAGTCGGTTCGTCCAGAATGTACAGGGTCTTTCCTGTGCTTCTCTTTGACAGTTCGCTTGCCAACTTGATACGCTGTGCTTCGCCGCCGGAAAGCTGTGTTGAAGGCTGTCCCAGTTTAATGTAGCCCATGCCGACTTTTTCAAGAGTTTCCAGCTGTCTTGCAATGGACGGGATATTTTTGAAGAACTCCAGAGCCTCTGTGACATTCATATCCAGAACATCGAAGATGCTCTTGCCTTTGTATTTAACCTCCAGAGTCTCGCGGTTATATCTCTTTCCTTTGCAGACTTCACAAGGCACATACACATCCGGCAGGAAATGCATCTCGATTTTGATGATGCCGTCACCGCTGCATGCTTCACATCTTCCGCCCTTCACGTTGAAACTGAATCTGCCTTTGCCGTATCCTCTCAGTTTTGCTTCAGGTGACTGAGCAAAGAGATCGCGGATATTAGTAAACACGCCGGTATAAGTCGCCGGATTGGATCTTGGCGTTCTGCCAATAGGGCTCTGATCAATATCGATAACTTTATCGATATGCTCCAGCCCTCTGATTTCCTTATGTCTGCCCGGTTTCTGCTTGAGACCGTTAGTTTCTCCCGCAGTCGCCTTATATAAAATCTCATTGATCAGAGAAGATTTTCCGGAGCCGGATACGCCTGTCACACAGACCAGCTTGCCCAGCGGGATCTTCACATCTATCCCTTTCAGGTTGTTTTCTTCTGCTCCTATGATTTCAAGGTAATTTCCATTACCTTCACGTCTTGTTTCAGGCACTTCTATTTTCTTTGCCCCGCTCAGATACTGACCTGTCAGAGATTCCTTACAGGCTTTGATATCTTCTACTGTGCCCTGTACAACCAGTTCACCGCCATGGATGCCTGCCGCCGGTCCTATGTCGATGATATGATCCGCTGCGTACATTGTATCTTCGTCATGTTCTACAACGATCAGTGTATTTCCGATATCGGTCAGATCACGGAGAGCCGCAAGCAGTTTTTCATTATCTTTCTGATGAAGACCGATGCTCGGTTCGTCAAGAATATAGAGAACGCCGACAAGACCGGATCCGATCTGCGTTGCCAGTCTGATACGCTGTGATTCGCCGCCGGAAAGTGTAGCCGCTGCTCTTGATAATGTCAGATAATCAAGGCCCACATTAGCCAGGAACATCAGTCTCGCACGTATCTCCTTCAGCACTTCTTCTGCGATCATCAGCTGCATTTCAGACAGCTCAAGAGAGTCCATAAACTGGATCGCTTCGATTACTGACATGTCACAGAATTCCATGATATTCTTGCCGCCGACAGTTACTGCCAGCAGTTCAGGCTTCAGCTTGTTGCCGTTACACACCGGACATGTATCGACACTCATGAACTGTTCCATTTTCTGTCTGATCCATTCTGAACTTGTCTCTCTGTATCTGCGTTCCAGGTTAGGGATCAGGCCTTCGAATGTATGGTTTCTGTGCTGTACCATACCTGCACGGTTGGTGTAGTCATATTTCAGCGTTTCGTCACCGCTGCCGTACAGCAGTACCTGCTTGAATGCTTCAGGCAGATCCTTATATGGAAGCTCTATATCCGCATCATACTTGTCCGCCAGTGCTTTGATGACCTGCCAGTAAAAGCTGGTATGTTCCATTGTCGCGAAGATATTCACAAGAGCTTTATCTACTATGCTTACATCCTGATCCGGAATAAGCAGTTCAGGGTCGATAGTCTGCACAAAGCCAAGTCCTGCACATTCAGGACATGCTCCCATAGGATTGTTGAAGGAGAACATTCTCGGTTCCAGCTCCTCTATACTGATGCCGTGATCCGGACATGCAAGGCTGGTACTGAAAGTCTTTTCCTGTACACCGTCTCCGTTGTCTATGATCACCTGGATCAGACCATCGCCATGAGTCACCGCAAGTTCACATGCTTCTGCCAGACGGCTCTGCACACCGTCCCTGACTTTGATACGGTCAACAACTATTTCTATAGTATGTTTAAAAGTCTTTTCCAGAGAGATTTCATCCTCTCCCAGAACTTTCATTTCATTGTCCACACGGACACGGATAAAGCCTTCCTTCTGGATCCTTTCCAGAATTTTTTCATGCATCCCCTTTTTCTGTCTGACTACCGGTGCCAGCACGGTCAGTTTTGTGCCTTCGCCTTCCATCATCAGCAGCTCAACGATCTGATCTGTTGTCTGGCTGGTGATTTCTCTGCCGCAGACAGGACAGTGCGGTACGCCAATACGTGCATACAGCAGTCTCAGATAGTCGTATATTTCTGTAACCGTTCCGACCGTAGATCTCGGGTTTTTATTTGTAGTTTTCTGGTCGATGGAAATCGCAGGTGAAAGACCTTCGATATACTCAACGTTCGGTTTTTCCATCTGTCCCAGGAACTGTCTCGCATACGAAGACAAACTTTCCATGTATTTACGCTGGCCTTCAGCATAAATCGTGTCGAATGCCAGCGATGACTTTCCGGACCCTGACAACCCGGTCAGTACGACCATTTTATCTCTGGGTATAGTCACATCGACACTCTTCAGATTATTTTCATTTGCACCTTTAATTACTATATCTTTTGCCATCTCTTATCCTCTTTATAAATTGACTTTATATTCGAATATCCGGTCACGCAGCATAGCCGCACGTTCGAACTGCAGATCGGCAGCCGCCTGCTTCATTTCTTTTTCCAGCTTCTTTATATATTCTTTCAGTTCTTTCTTTGTAAGTTCCAGAGGGCTCTTGCCGTTGTACTCTGCCTCTTCCTCTGCTGCTTTAGTTGCTTCGATAACAGCACGCACGGACTTTTTGATAGTCTGCGGAGTGATCCCGTGAGCCTCGTTATACTCGCTCTGGATCTGACGTCTTCTGTTGGTTTCATCGATCGCCACCTTCATGGCCTTACTGATACCATCTGCATACATGATCACACGGCCCTCTGCATTTCTCGCAGCACGGCCTATGGTCTGTATCAGAGAAGTTTCTGTACGCAGGAAACCCTCTTTATCAGCATCCAGAATTGCAACCAAAGAAACTTCAGGAATGTCCAGCCCTTCTCTCAGCAGATTGATACCTATGAGGACATCGAATACATCCATACGCAGATCGCGCAGGATTTCCATTCTCTCTAATGTATCTACCTCAGAATGCAGATATCTAACGCGGATACCCGCATTTTTCAGATAATCCGTCAGACTTTCCGCCATTTTCTTAGTCAGAGTAGTCACAAGGACCTTCTCTCCTTTTGCAGTTGTCTTATTGATTTCGCCGATCAGATGGTCGATCTGTCCCTCGCTTTTCTGTATCTCAATGACCGGATCCAAAAGGCCTGTCGGTCTGATGATCTGTTCAGCCGTGATGCCACCGCTCTGCTCTCTCTCGTAATCAGCAGGCGTCGCACTTACATATATGCACTGATGTGCCAGTTCCTGAAATTCCGGGAACTGCAGAGGTCTGTTATCCAGTGCCGACGGCAGACGGAAGCCATACTCTACCAGAGAGCTTTTTCTGGAACGGTCTCCGGCATACATCGCGTGAAGCTGCGGAAGCATTACATGCGATTCATCTATAAGTATAAGAAAATCATCAGGGAAATAGTCGATCAGCGTATACGGTCTCGAACCAGGCTCCAGCCCCCCGATGTGTCTGGAATAGTTTTCGATGCCTTTACATGTACCGATTTCTCTAAGCATTTCGATATCGTATCTCGTACGCTGCTCTATCCTCTGTGCTTCCAGCAGTTTTCCTCTGTCCTTGAACCACTGGATCCGTTCTTCCAGTTCTTCACCGATAGTCATTGCCGCACGGTCGATATTCTCCTTAGTTGTGACATAGTGAGTTGCAGGATAAATCGCTACATGATTACGGAGCCCTATAACCTCTCCTGTGACAGGATTTATCTCTTTGATGGAATCCACCTCATCACCGAAAAGTTCGATCCTGACCGCATTTTCGGCTCCTGCAGGGTATACATCTATAATGTCACCGCGCACTCTGAAAGTACCGCGTTCAAATCCCATATCATTTCGCGTATACTGGATGTCCACCAGCTTTCTCAGCATCTCCTGACGGTCTTTTTCCATGCCGGGACGCAGAGACAGCACCTGGTTCTTATAATCGATAGGGCTTCCCAGGCCATATATACACGAAACAGAAGCAACTATAATCACATCATTGCGCTCTGACAGAGCTGCTGTCGCAGAGTTACGCAGCTTTTCAATTTCGGCATTGATGTCAGAATCTTTTTCTATATATGTGTCAGTGGAAGGCACATATGCTTCCGGCTGATAATAGTCGTAGTAGGATACAAAATACTCCAC
>JAGBGL010000141.1 GCA_017936025.1 Bacillota bacterium
ACTTCCTGCAATAATCAAAACAACAAATGGTCTGGGACATATCGGTCCGCTAATTCTTTTCTTCTGCGTAACACAATATCGCCAGTGCCGCAATAGTTATTATAAGCCCCGCGACAGCCAGCAGTGTCGGTATCTCCGCAAACACCAGCATTCCCATTATTGCCGCAGCGACAGGTTCTCCCCCGGAAGCCAGTATCGACACCTTGCCTGCTTCCGCATGCTTCAGTGCAAATGTAAAGATTATATACGGCAGGATCGATGTACAGAGGGCATACCCCGCGAGGAACACCATATGGCCCGCCGTCTTTTCTCCTATGTACTGCCCTGTGATTTCCCAGTCAACAAACGGGATCAGCACTACCGCCACCAGGAACACACTGTAAAATATGATCGTAAATACTCCGTATCCCCACTCCATGGTAATTTTTGAAACGATACTGTACATGGCATAGAATACGGCTGAACCCAGTCCCAGAAAAATTCCGGGCCATGTCCACCGGAGCCCGTCTGCTTCCAGAATACCGCTGACCAGCAGGCATCCCAGCAAAGCAAGAGCCGCACAGAACAGTTTTTTCCCTGTCAGTTTTTCTTTGAAGATCACTGCCGCCATAAAAATTACGAACACCGGACACAGCGCCAGCAGAACCGCCGCCAGCGAAAGGCTCAGGTCTTCTATCGCCCGCACGTAGCACAGGTTCAGGCCCAGCGTTCCGGTCACCCCGCAGGCAAACATGCTCCCCAGATCTTTTATTCTGATTTTCAGCAGTTCCCTGTCATACACAAACAGTCCTGCGCCCATCAGCAGTGTCGCCGCCACGACGCGCGTGAACAGCATTGTCTGCGGATCCATACCGTAAGCAGACAGAGTTCTTACGAAAACTCCGGCAGTCCCCCAGAACACCCCTGCCAGCACAGGCAGTACCAGATATATTTTGCTGTTCTTATCTATAGACATCATATTCTCCAGTTACGACCGCAAGCCTCTGCTGTTTCCAGCAGGCACCGTTCATTCACAACTGTATCGTACAATCTGAACCCTCCGGCGAAATTGTACGCGTCATAACCATGGCCAGTCAGTATCCTGCACGCAATGTAACTCCGCACTCCGCTCTCGCAGAGAACATATACCGGTTTTCCTTCAGGGATCTCTTCCAGCCGGTCCCTCAATTCATCTACCGGAATATTGCGGAAGCCATCTATATGGGCAAATGCAAATTCTTCCGGAGTTCTCGCATCAAGAAGTGTCACGCTTCCGTCACGAGGAAGTCTCTTTACATCCTCCAGATACCACTGCTTCAGCAGTCCTTCTGAAATGTTTTCTATCATGAATCCTGCCATGTTTACAGGATCTTTAGCAGAAGAATACGGAGGTGCATACGCCAGATCCAGATCTTTCAGTTCTGTCGCTTTCATTCCTGCTCTCAGTGCTGTCGCAATGACATCGATGCGCTTGTCAACTCCCGCGCGGCCTACAGCCTGGGCGCCGATCAGTCTGTAAGTTTCTTTTTCGAATACTACTTTCAGCATCATCAGGCTTCCACCCGGATAATATCCCGCATGGCTCATAGGTGAAAGGATCACTTTATCGACATCGAGTCCCACTCTGCGCGCGGCTGCTTCGCTCAAGCCTGTCGCCGCTGCCGTCAGATCGAACACCTTTATTACAGAGCTTCCCTGCGCCCCTGTATACACACTGCTTCTGCCGCAGATATTGTCCGCTGCGATACGGCCCTGTTTATTAGCCGGACCGGCCAGCGACACCAGCGCATATTCGTCTGTTACGAAATTCTTTACCTGCACCGCATCACCAACTGCATATATATCTTTTACGGACGTCTCCATCCTGTCATTCACAACGATACTGCCCTTGATACCCAGCTCCAGCCCTGCCGATTCGGCCAGCGCAGTATCCGGAGCCACACCGATTGCCAGCACTGCCATATCAGTTTTGAGGACTGTTCCATCTTCCAGGACAACTTCCATCTGTCCGCCATTTTCTCTGACTTCCGCCAGATTGTTTCCCAGTACCAGATCGATCCCGTGCCTGCGGACTTCCGCATGGAGAAAAGAAGCCATATCCATGTCGAATGGATTCATCAGCTGTGCCGGCCTCTGTGCGATAGAGACTTCCATGCCCAGCTCTCTTAAGTTTTCGGCCAGTTCCAGACCAATGAAGCCGCCGCCTGCAATGACTGCTGATTTCGGCCGGTTATCTTTTATATACTCGTCGATTCTGAATGTGTCTTCCACTGTACGCAGAGTGAATACTCTGTCCAGATCCGACCCCGGTATCCCTGCCGTCACAGGTCTCGCCCCCGGTGATAACAGAAGCTTGTCATATCCGTCGTCGAACTCTTCGCCGTTCTTCAGGTCCCTTACCCTAACAGTTTTCTGCCCGGGATCGATAGAAACAACTTCATGCAGGACTTTCATATCAATGCGGAATCGGGAGTAAAAGCTTTCAGGTGTCTGTAAAGTCAGTTCTTCAGGGTCTTCGATCACCCCGCCTACATAATACGGAAGTCCGCAGTTCGCATATGAAACATGGCCGGAACGTTCATAAACAGTGATCTCTGCCTGTTCGTCCAGTCTGCGTATTCTTGCCGCTGCAGTAGCACCGCCTGCTACGCCTCCTACGATTATAACTTTCATATCCTGGTCCGCCTTTCCGTTTTCTTTTATTATACCTTATTTACAGCATTTATGTATTTTATATTCCACATAACCCTGATATGAAACATAAAAAAGAACCCGGTTCTTTAACGGAACCGGGTCCAATTAACGCTTTTCAATTATTCGTCGTCATCAGGAATAGGGTCGATCTTCTTACCTACCAGGAAGCAGATCACGCATAATACCAGCATGATTGCGCCTACCCAAGTTGCAACTGTGATCATCAGTGACCAGTTACTGATCAGGCCGGAACCATACAGATCCAGATAGTATTCAGGACCCCAGTCAGCTTCGTACCATCTCAGGAAGAAGGATCCCAGGAATGCGATAGCACCGAAGATCAGGAAGAAGTATCCGAATCTTACGATATCGCCTTTTGCCAGACCTGTCTTTTCATTCACAGGATACAGCAGTGGGTTTTCCACAGCCAGACCGCCGTATACTTTCTTACAGAAGATATACATGATCAGAGCGAACAGGATCAGAACGTATCCCAGCAGGAAGTATTCTGTACCGTTCAGCAGCAGACCAACGATACCGATGATCAGCATTGCGATTACGATATAGTAAGGGGAAATCTTGCCTTTTACATAGTACAGGTCGCCTCTCTTTTCAACCGGATACAGTTTTCTCAGTTTCAGGAATGCAACTGCAAAGCCTGCATAGCAGATGAACAGCAGTGGAGACAGGATGATTACCAGAATTTCGAAGTCCAGGTTTACCAGAACCAGGTTCAGTGCAGCCAGGATAACGATTGGCCATACAGGAACTTTTCTGTTCTTGGAAACGGAAGACAGGAATTTAGGGCACAGGTGGTCTTTACCCAGAACCATGAAAGATCTGGAAGCAGTTGCTGTTGTTGCGTTCAGCAGAGCCAGCTGAGAGATAACAGCTACTACCATGAATGCCATACCAGCCCATTTACCAACATGTGTAAACAGAACTGTGGAGTAGTCGATAGTTGTTCCCCATTCATACCAAGGGCCAACGGATACGATACCGCCAATTGTTGGCAGGATGTAGCACAGACCGATCAGTACGATACAGAGTTTCATTCCTTTAGGAATGATCTGTGGGTTTTCGATTTCTCCGCCCAGGTTAGCGATCGCAGTAAATCCGCAGAACATCCAAACGCCTACAGCGATACCAACGCCTAAGCTGGACATTGCGCCTGCTTCAGTATTCATGAATGGATCGAACGGATTGTTTTCCCAGTTGATGATACCAACGATAGCTACAGCCATGAATGCAACTACGATGATAACTGTAAATATTGTGTTCAGAATATTAGCTTCCTGTACACCCAGCAGGTTAACTACCGTAAATACCAGGATGATTACAGCCTTAACAATGAACGCAACTGTTGGTGTCATTGCTATGTACATTCCGATATAGTCTGTTGCCAGAACGATGTAGGATGCACCTGTCAGGTACCATGCTACAGCCATCCACAGACCGAATGCGTATCCCCAGAATTCTCCGAAAGCCATCTTAACCCATACATATGGACCTGAGTCAACAGGAGCCAGGTTAGTCAGCTCGGATACATACAGTCCCATTGGCAGCGCCCACATCAGAGGGATAACTACCAGCAGAAGCAGTGTCATGCCGGGACCGGAAGTTGGGATAATGGATTCAACACCAAAAGCTCCGCCGGAGCAAGCACAGTAAATAAAGAATACTACGCCCAGCAGTGAGAATTTGGTCTTTTTCAGATCAGGCATAACGTCAGTTAAAACCTGTCCGCCTTCGTACTTAACTTTCATAGTACTACCTCCAAAATAAAAATAATTGCAAAGCCATTATAGCACCAATTTAGATCCGTGTATACTTTTTTCATTAAATTCGTATAAAAATAAATCCGTCCCGTAAATACACAAAAAGCTCCCGGTAAATCCGGGAGCCCAAAGTGCTTTAAACATGCTTCCGCGTCAGTGACATGAATATACCTGCCGCACAGAGCACAGTAAATATTATAAATGCAGTATGGATAGTTCCAATCAGCTGAACAGGTGTTACCTCATATAACGAGACATTTCCTATAGATCCGCTTACAACCAGCGTAATGATCGCCATCCCTGATGACTGTCCTGTAGTTCTCATTGTCGCCAGAATAGAATTTGCCACTCCGAATTTAGCCGGCGGAACGCAGCCCATTATTACATTGGTGTTAGGCGATGAGAAGAATGCTATCCCTATCCCTGCAAGCGCAAGTGCTGCAATTACAAGGGCCAGAGGTGTTGTATCTTTTATGAAAACAAAGAACAGCAATGCCAGCGCACACATCCCCATCCCTGCGGAAGCCAGCTTGTATGGCGCGATTTTGTCCGACAGTTTTCCCATTCTAGGAGACAGGATCGCCATAAAGAATGGTTGTGTAATAAGAATTATGCCTGCAATCTGAGAAGAAAATCCCATAACAACCTGCAGATAAATCGACACCAGATATCCCAGTGCAAACGTTGCGCTATAGTTGAACAGCGCTGTCAGGTTGGACAATGTGTATGTCATATTGCTTTTGAAGATACGTACATCGATCATCGGGTTTTCAGCTTTCAGTTCTGTCTTAACATACAAGAAGCCGGCTGCAAGAGAAACCGCAATAAACACCCATCCGAATCTAATCGAATTGAACGATGTCAGTCCGTATATAAATGTAGCAATCATAACTACATACAGAATGTTTCCTGTCACATCCTGCTTCAGATCAGTTGCTTCCACGACATCCCTGTCTACGCCTTTCAGAACCACAGTCAGTGCAAAAATGCTCACGCATGCGCCAAAGGCGAATATTGCCTGCCAGCCCAGCCAGTTGTTGAGAATTCCGCCCAAGACAGGTCCCATCGCAAGACCCACATATGTTCCGGAAGTAACAAGTCCTATTGCCTTTCCGCGCTCTTTTCCCGGGAAAACACTGATCGCGATCGGCATATTAGTCGCAAAGATCATGGAAGCCGCTATGCCCTGCACCACGCGCAGCACAAGCAATGCTGCCGCATTCGGCGCGAAGATCGTCGCTATGGAAACTATGCCGAATCCGGCTACGCCTATTACCAGAATCCTGCGACGTCCTGTACTGTCCGCCAATTTTCCGAACGGTGTAGAAAAAGCTGCTATTACCAGCGTGTACAAAGTTACGATCCAGCCAACTCCGGCCGCACCCATATTAAAGTAATTACCCATGCTCGGGATCGCCAGGTTGAGTGCACTTCCGGCAAAAGTCGTAACAAACGCCGTGCTGACACCAACAACAATGGCGGATTTCTGTGCTTTACTCATGCAAAACATTCCTTTTCTTTTATTGCTTTTTTAGTTAATATTTTCATTTTTTCTTATATTATACCGCTTACAGGAATCTCTATAATCGTAACGTATTCTTCTGCTCTTTTCGTATCGATATAGTCAATAGCATAAGTTTCGATTATCTCTCCGTTAATCGCAAAGTTTCTCTGCTTTATATATTCCATCAGCCTGTCATATGTGCCGTCAATACCTTCTGTTCTGCCTGTATAACAGGTCCTCACATACCGGCCTGCCGGGATAATTTTCACGGAAGCATATGATGGCTTCCCGATACACATATTGCCTATGTGTTTTGTAGTGCTGTAATTCCCTCTGATTACAGCCTCGCGGTCCTTTATTCCTATATAATCACCCATGTGCTGGAAGTGATTATTATAAAGGGCATTACTCAGGCTTCTGATTTTGACCTCATATTCATCATCATTTTCTACCGTATCATCCACTATCAGAGCATAACGTTCCTCTAGATCAACGACCTGTATTTCGTCACTGAATTCACTATTGCTGCTCTTCTTAAGATTATCAATGTTATGAACGATACGTTTTTCAATGTTCTTAAGCGCTTCAATATTCTCGTGAAGCTTTACAAGCTGCTTCTCATACAGTTCCAGAGTTCCCTCTACCGTACGGTTATCAAACTGCTCTTTGATTTCTTCCAGCGACATATCAAAATGACGCAGGTACTGGATCGCATCAAGAAACAGAAAGTCTTTATAGCTGTAATACCGGTATCCGGTTTCTTTATTTATATGAGACGGTTTTAAAAGATCGATTTTATCGTAGTACCGCAGTGTGTGCGGGGAAATAAAGTTAAGCTTCGCCATTTCCCCAATTGAATAAAATTCTTTCATTTTTTATTTTCTCCATTGACTTTAGAGCCACTCTAAGATTTATAATTATATTAAACCATAAATATTTATTACAATCAACATTCAAAGGAGGATATGCGGCACCTGCGCCGCACGACTAATCATGAAAAAGTTCAAAGGCCAGATCTGTCTTCTTCTGGCAGCAATCATCTGGGGCTCAGCATTTATATTCCAGAAGATGGGCATGGACCACATCGGCCCCTTTACGTTCGGTATTTTCCGCTTCACACTCGGCTCGCTGGCTCTTCTGCCTGTCATATGGATCTATGGCCGGCTGAACAACCGTAAACTGCCGGAACAGAGAGCATATATCACGCCGTGGAAAGATAAGGAACTGCTTCTCGGCGGACTCCTCTGCGGACTGGCAAGCTTCATCGCAGGCTCTCTGCAGCAGATCGGCATCGTTTACACTACTGCCGGAAAAGCCGGCTTCATTACAAGTATGGACATCGTTATGGTGCCTATCATCCTGCTGTTCATGCGCAGAAAAGTCGAAAGATGGACATGGCTCGGCATTGCTGCTGCTTTTATCGGGCTGTGGCTGTTATGTATCACGGAAGGCTTCACTATCGCTAAAGGCGATGCCTTTGTTATCGGATGCGCTGTGGTATATTCCATCCAGATCCTGCTGATAGACCATTACGCAGAACGGGTAGACGTACTCAAGCTCTCATTCCTGCAGTTCTTCCTCTCCGGGATCCTATCCATTCCGTTCGCGCTGATAACAGAAACTATCAATATGCATGACATCATCGCATGCGCGGGACCTATACTTTACACAGCATTCCTGGAAGTAAGCATCGCATTCACACTCCAGATCGTAGGCCAGAAATACACATCTCCGGCTCCTGCGACAATAATCATCAGTCTGGAATCTGTATTCGCTGCACTCAGCGGAGCACTCTTCCTGCATGAAACCATGTCGGGACGCGAACTGACAGGATGCATCATCATGTTTGCCGCATTCATCATCGCTCAGATCCCTGAAATGCGCGGAAACTCGGAATCAGAAGATTCATCAGAAACCATCGGATAAATATATTTTTTTAAAAACAAAAGACAGCTTTCCTGATTTGATATGTACCCCCTTTACTGGACAAAAACCAGTAGAGGGGGTTTTTCTATGCGTTACAGTTATGAATTTAAGAGAAACTGTGTTGACCTTTACCGTCATGGTCAGTGGCCGGAAACACCAGATGGTGTCAAAGAGCATAC
>JAGBGL010000142.1 GCA_017936025.1 Bacillota bacterium
CCTAATGGCAGGAGAACTGGGACTCGATATTACTCTTGCTAAGAGAGCAGGTCTGCTGCACGATATCGGTAAAGCTATCGACCATGAAAAAGAAGGTACGCACGTAGATCTGGGTATCGAAGTTCTGAAGAAATATAAGGAATCTGAAGTGGTTATCAATGCTATGGCAGCACACCACGGTGATTACGAAGCGAAGACTATGGAAGCTGTTCTGATTGCAGCTGCAGATGCACTGTCTGCTGCAAGACCGGGAGCAAGAAGAGAGACTCTTGAATCTTACATCAAGAGACTTGAAAAGCTGGAAGAAATCGCAAACACAACTCCTGGAGTTGACAAATCCTTTGCAATCCAGGCAGGACGTGAAATCAGAATCATCGCAAAACCTGAAGAAGTTAACGATGAAGCGATCGTATTCCTGGCAAGAGATATTTCTAAGAAAATTGAATCTGAACTGGAATATCCGGGACAGATCAAAGTCAATGTTGTCCGTGAAACAAGAGCGATCGACTACGCAAAATAATCAACTACAAAGAACAGTCAGTGATGGCTGTTCTTTTTTTATGAGCCGCCTGCAGCTCTGCTGCAGCGCGCGGCTCAAACGCAACCAGTTGCAGCACTTCAGCGCGTGGCAACTGTCTGTGCATGAGCCGCCTGCAGCTTTTGCGTACTTTCCTGAAAAGTGGTAGAATATAGTCATTAGAAGAAGGAGGTAGGGATATGCCTTTAAAAATAATAAGAAATGATATAACAACACTTAAAGTAGATGCTATTGTAAATGCGGCCAATGAATCTCTTCTGGGCGGCGGCGGAGTGGACGGATGCATCCACAGAGCTGCAGGCCCTCAGCTGCTGGAGGAATGCAGGACTCTGAACGGCTGCAAAACAGGAGATGCGAAAATCACAGGCGCATACAATTTGCCTTGCAAATATGTTATCCATACTCCGGGACCTATATGGTACGGCGGAAGCCATAATGAAGAACAGCTGCTGAAATCATGCTATAGAAGATCCATGCAGCTCGCTGAGGAAAACGGATGTGAATCTGTTGCATTTCCTCTGATTTCCTCCGGCATATACGGCTATCCGAAGGCGGAAGCCCTAAGAGTAGCGGTAGATACTATAACCGGCTATCTGGCACAGACAGAATCTGAAATGATGGTCTACATTGTCGTGTTCGATAAAAAAGCTTACCAGATCAGCGGAAAGCTTTTCAATGATGTTGCCCAGTTTATTGATGACAATTATGTGGAAGAACATGAACTGCTGTATCCTGAAACACGCAGACGAGGTCTGTTCAATCGGAGGTCTGAAGATGTTGTACTGGAATGTGCTGCAGCACCACAGGCAGTACCTGACGATACATATATGATGCAGATGTTTTCAGAAGGCAGTCTTGAAGATGCAGTGAAGAATCTCGATGAGAGCTTTGCAGAAATGCTTCTGCGGAAAATCGATGAATCCGGTATGACCGACGCTGAATGCTACAAAAAAGCAAATATAGACAGGAAACTTTTTTCGAAGATCAAGAATGTCAAAGGATACAAACCGGGCAAACCTACAGTACTGGCATTTGCAATCGCACTGGAGCTTCCGCTGGAAGAAGCCAAAGACATGCTGATGAAAGCAGGATTTGCACTGTCACGTTCAAACCTGTTCGATGTGATTATAGAGTTCTTCATTACAAACGGAAAGTACAATGTGTTTGAAATAAATGAAGTGCTGTTCGCATATGATCAGAGCCTGCTGGGTGTATAATTTTAAACCC
>JAGBGL010000143.1 GCA_017936025.1 Bacillota bacterium
ATATTCTTTTGTACCATCAGCAGATGGGTAAACAGCTGCTGCCATGATCGAAGTAGGTTCATACTTACTACCCATATCATTTGTAGCCATCAGAGCCTGGCTGTGACCAACACTTCTGTACCACATATTAGCTACACCTTCACCACAACCCCCATTAGCTACATTTTCATTACAAGATAATACTACACCGTCAGAATATTCATAAGAAAGGCCATGCCGTGTTGTCATATCTAAACCAGCTAACGGTCCTGTAGGTAATTCACCATGAGACATTGTGTCAGACATCGCCATTGTCTTAGACCATGCTTTTGCACCGTATACATCTTCATCACCGTAGAGGTAATCATTATGTTCAAGGATAGTTCTTCCATTCAGTACCCTAAGAGCATTGATTGTGTATTCACATAAAATCTCTTCACCCTTTAGATCACTACTACAATGGTTATCCCATACACTTGTAGATTCGATGATACCGCCAAAGTATATATTACCAATAGGTACATTATAAGATTTTACTGTTGCTTCCCACAGCATAGGTCCGCCATCCCAACTTTCCATCCATTTGTCATAATCTGCATATGTACTTGTTGGTACATTATTCCTAATTACAATACCTTCATATACCCCTAATACTTTAGCGTTTGTCTGCCATGCGATTACTTTTCCATCTTTAACATATACGATTAAGAAGTTGTCAAAGTCTACTGTGTCATAGCAATAAATATCTTCATCGCCACCTAAGAAGTGTTTAGGGTGGCTTCTTGTTAACAGCTTTTCTACCGCTTTACCGTTATTCAGTTTTGCGTTCAGTTCATCAGTCCATTCCTGACCGATATACAGCCTAGTAGTATTTGTAGTGCTACCGTCTTTACTGTAATCGATATACCCATCTTCATAAGGGTCATCTGGTACCACTGGTTCATCTGGAACTACAGGTGGTTCTTCAGGTTTCTCTGCCTTAGTAATATGTTTCAGAGCAGTCGCCTCAGATACTAACCCTTCTCCACCGAGAGATACTGCATGAGTAGCACCCATTGTATTCTTTGTATATGCACTTGTCGTATTAGATGCTTTAACATCATTGCTTGTCAGTACTAGCGGTGCTCCAAGAGATAAAGCAAGAGGAGCTCCAGATAACCCATCTGGGAAATTCTGACCATATGCTAATACTACTGTTTTAGAATCTTTGAAGAATGTTTTTGCTACTTCTACAGATGTTGCATATCTATCAGCGCCTGCAACTCTCTTTACTGTTCCGTATTTAGCAATTTCATTTGCAATACCCTTTGATACTACGCCTGTACCGCCAATCAGGTAGTATTTACTTGTTCCTAAAGTATTCAGATATGCTTTCTGGTCTGCTGATAATTTACTACCTACTAACATGATAGGTTTTCCTGCTGCAGATGCGGATAAGCTATCAGCAAAACCTGTTCCTGTACAAATCAGCATATCTTCATTTGTCACGTTACATTCTTTTAGGATAGCAATGTTAGTTTTGTATCTATCGGCACCTGCCAATCTCTTGACAGAAACTTTTTTAGCTAACCCTTTCTCAAAATTACTTGAGATAGCACCTGTTCCGCCAAGGATATATACTTTCCCCTCATTGCTCAGATTGGCAAAAATATATTCTGCAATCTCTGTTTCCACACTTTTGTCTACCAAAAGTATCGGAGCATTTTTAACTTTTGCTAAATAACTGCCTGTTAACGCATCCGGATAATTGCTTCCGCATGCAACCACGATGTTTTCAAATTTATCAACATCCAGGCTTTTCTTTAAAGCATCTGCAGTCTTTAATGCTGTTTCATATCTGTTATCTCCTGCATATTTTACATGGTTCAATTCGCCAAACATCCTGTCTATGCTACTTGAATCACTGCCGGCAAACGACGGTGCAGCATACCCCATATTAAATGATAGTCCTAATATAATTGCCATAATTACAATGGCAGTCCTAGTTATTCTTCCAAGTCGAATCATCATTTTTGTCCTCTTTTTTTATATAAGAACGCACAAAGCGAGAGTCCTTAATTGAACTCTCGCCTTTATACAGGTTCTTAAAATTTATAAACGTATCTCTTTAAAACGCAAAACTATGAGAGTCATATACATTACCAAATATGTTTTTATCCAGCATATTCACTTTACACCGGATACGCCTTATTCTTCATATCCATTGCATCTGGATCGATCTTGTCTCTCAGCGCCGCTCTTCTCTTGAAGTAGTCGATCGCAGTCTGGCCGAACAGTGCATATGTCAGCACGTCTTCGTCCTGCTCTTTATAATCTGCAACTTCTGCTGTCAGCTGCTCCAGTTCAGGTTCCAGCAGATCCGCAGGTCTGCATGTGATGATCGGCTCGTCGCCCACTTTCGCCTGAACTTCAGGATTCATCGGCAGCGGTGTCGCACCATAATTACCTTTCAGCAGTTCTTTAGTTTCCTTGGAGAGGATCTTGTATCTTTCACCCATCAGAACGTTCAGAACAGCCTGTGTACCTACGATCTGTGAAGATGGAGTTACCAGAGGAGGCATTCCCAGATCATTTCTTACTCTAGGGATTTCCTGCAGTACATCCATGTATTTATCTTCTGCATTCTGGTCTTTCAGCTGGGAGATCAGGTTGGACAGCATTCCGCCCGGAACCTGATACAGCAGTGTGTTGATATCTGTATCCAGAACTTTTGTGGACATCAGGCCGCTCTTCAGTGCCGCATCTTTGATGCCGCGGAAGTGATCAGCCAGCACTTTCAGTTTGTTCTGATCCAGACCTGTATCGAATTTAGTTCCCGCAAAAGTTTCCACCATAACTTCTGTTGCCGGCTGAGCAGTACCTCCGGAGAATGGGGAGATAGCTGTATCGATTCCGTCAACGCCTGCCTGAACGGCAGTAAAGTATGTGATAGGAGCCACACCGCTTGTGCAGTGGCTGTGCAGGTGGATAGGGATTTCCACGTTTTCTTTCAGCATTGTGATCATTTCACGTGCTGCTTCCGGTACCATCAGACCGGCCATGTCTTTGATACAGATGGAGTCAGCTCCCATTTCCTGCATTCTCAGTGCCAGGTCTTTCCAGTATTCCAGTGTGTACGGTTCACCGATAGTGTAGGACATACCGATCTGTGCGTGTGCACCGTAAGCCTTTGCAGATTTAACTGCAGTCTCAACGTTACGCAGGTCATTCAGTGCATCGAAGATTCTCAGATTATCGATACCATTATCTACAGATTTTTTTACGAAGTAGTCTACTACATCATCGGAATAATGTCTGTAACCCAGCAGGTTCTGGCCTCTGAGCAGCATCTGCAGGCGAGTGTTAGGCATCATCTCGCGCAGTGTGCGCAGACGTTCCCATGGATCTTCGTCCAGGAATCTGATGCAGGAGTCAAAAGTCGCTCCGCCCCAGCACTCGACAGCATCATAACCGACTTCGTCCATCGCAGACAGGATCGGCTTCATATCGCTCATTGGCATTCTTGTCGCAATAAGGGACTGCTGTCCGTCTCTTATCACGGTTTCCATTATTTTAAGTTTTTTATTTTCACTCATTACGAAATTACCTCCTACGAAACACCGAAGATCGCCATAAATACTCCGGCAGCTACTGCAGTACCGATTACGCCCGCTACGTTAGGTCCCATCGCATGCATCAGCAGGAAGTTTGTAGGATCTGCTTCTGCACCGACTTTCTGGGACACACGTGCAGCCATAGGAACCGCAGATACGCCTGCAGAACCGATCAGCGGATTGATCTTGCCGCCTGTGAGTTTGCACATTAATTTTCCGAACAGGACACCTGCCGCTGTACCGAAACTGAATGCGATCAGTCCCAGAATAACGATCTTGATAGTGCTCCAGTTCAGGAATGCTTCTGCACTTGTAGTCGCACCTACGGAAGTTCCCAGCAGGATTACTACGATGTACATCAGTGCGTTGGAAGCTGTTTCCTGCAGCTGTCTTACTACTCCGCTCTCTCTGAACAGATTTCCCAGCATCAGCATACCGATCAGCGGTGCTGTTGATGGAAGCAATGTACAAACTATTATAGTTACAACTATAGGGAAGATGATTCTTTCTTTTTTGGAAACTTCCCTCAGCTGTTCCATTTTGATTTTACGTTCTTTTTCTGTTGTAAGAGCTTTCATGATAGGCGGCTGGATAATTGGAACCAGTGCCATATATGAGTACGCCGCAACTGCGATAGGTCCCATCAGTTCATGCTGTCCCAGCTTCATTGCCAGGAAGATGGAAGTAGGACCGTCAGCGCCTCCGATGATACTTACTGCTGCCGCCTGTGCTTCTGTGAAGCCCATCAGCATCGCCAGGAAAAACGCACCGAATACACCGAACTGTGCCGCCGCCCCCAGGAGGAAGCTCTTAGGGTTCGCGATCAGCGGACCGAAGTCTGTCAGTGCACCTACGCCCAGGAATATGAGCGAAGGCAGGATAGTCCATTCGTCCAGCAGGAAGAAGTAATGGAGCAGTCCCCCTTCTTCCATAATAGGCGGATACAGGTTTACCAGCAGCATCCCGAATGAGATCGGCAGAAGCAGGAGCGGTTCATACTGTTTGGCTATCGCCAGATACATCAGTACCATTGCAACCACAACCATGATAACGTTTCCGATTGTCAGGTTGAAGAAGCCGGTCTGATGCGCCAGATTCAATAACGTCTCTTGCATGTCTTGCCTCCTATGCTATATAAGCAACTACCTTTCCTGTTTCTACAGGGTCTCCTTCAGCAACTACGATGCTGGATACTGTTCCGTCGCAAGGTGCAACAACAGGGATTTCCATTTTCATAGCTTCCAGGATCAGGATAGTGTCACCGGATTTAACGGCGTCGCCTTCTTTGCTTATGATCTTCCACACCTTGCCTGTTGTGCCGCATACTACAGGTTCGCCGGAACCTGCCGCAGCCTTTTTAGCAGGTGCTGCTTTCGGTGCTGCCACCTGTGCTGCTGGAGCAGGTGCCGCTGCAGATGGTGCACTGCCTTTCTTTTCTACTTCAACTTCGTATTCAATACCATTTACTCTTATGATGTATGTTTCCATGTCGCCCTCCGTACTTTTCTGACAACGTAACCTTCATTATTATCATCACCGTTTTCATCTTTAATGTATTGGTGAATAGCTGCAGTGATCACTGCAATGATTTCCGGATCTATTACGTCCGGATCTTCAGCAGGCTGCACTGCAGGTTCTGCCGCTGCAGGTTCTGCCGCAGGTTTCTTTCCTTTTACCAGCAGACCCATCAGCCAGATACATAGTGAAATGAAAATCAGAATTGCAAATACGATCCCCATTCCCAGTGCTGTATACTCGCCTGCGATTTTAATGATTTCTCCGAAACTCATTCAGATCACCTACCTACTGTTAACAAATGTCTGCAGTGCGCCGATCAGATATTTTCTTGTATCTTCCGGTGCTATAACTTTGTCTACCAGACCGTGTCTTGCCAGTGCCATTGCGCTGGAATATGTGTCACAGTACTGCTGTTCCAGTTCCTTCGTCCATTTACCGAAGATGACTTCTGTTGCCTGACGTGCATTTACGATACTTGCTTCCGCTGTATCCCACATAAATACATAATCGGCACCAAGTCCTTTTGGGTTCATCATACTGTATGCACTTCCAACGATAGAGCCCGTGATCAGGCTGATCTTAGGAACATCTGCTCTTGTCAGCGCGATCAGCATTCTTGCCGCTGCATTAGGCAGATTCTTTTCGTTTTCAGAAGTAGTCTGATAACCTTCTGTATCTATAATAGTCAGGATAGGAAGATTGAACTTATCACAGATTTCTATGATAGCCGCAGCTTTATCGCAGCCTTCTGCTGTGATTCTCTTTTCTCCGTCAACTGTATTGCATGCAACTACACCGACCGCCTGTCCTGCGATTTTGATCATTCCGGTGATCATGTCATGACCGACATCAGGCTGGGATTCAATGAAACCATAGTTATCGGACAGTTCGGAAACGATGGCTTTTGCGTCACCTGCCATAGTACGGATATCAGGACAGCTTCTGTTGAGCGTTTCCTCATCGACATCCTGGATTTCAGGTGCAAAGTCGCTGCTTGGCGGAAGCAGTTCCACCAGCTTCGTTATTCTTTCTTTGATTGTTTCCCATGGATACGAACCGTCATGTACCGCGGATACATGCGGATTATTTCCGATTGCATTCTGAACAACGCCCTGCGGATTCACAAAGATGCTTCCCTTGCCTTCTTCGATAAATACGAAATCAGAAAGTTCGGCTGCAATGGACATACCGCCTCCGCACTTGCCGATAACGGCCATGATCTGAGGAATATGTTCCCATGCCTTTGTCTGGATCTTGTACAGTTTCGCAAACTGATGCAGTCCATCCAGCCCTTCTTCGATACGGAAGCCTGCGCAATCCAGCAGTCCGATAACCGGAGCCTTTGCTTTGATAGCATGCTTGTATACATCGATGATCTTACGGCCGTGAGCTTCACCGAAAGTTCCGCCCATCACCTCTTCATCCTGTGCATAAATAAAAACAAGGTTGCCCCCGATCGTACCATATCCTGTAACAACGCCGTCCGATTCGACAACGGAATCAGGATGGTAAAACTCTGTGTGTCTTACAGAAACATGCTCGCCCATTTCCATAAAGCTGCCCGGATCCAGCAGATCCATGATTTTGGAAAAGACTGCAGTTCTTTCTTCATTTACTTTGACTTGCATTTCGCCCTCCTTGAGGATCTTTTTTGTGTTTTTTTATACTGTATCGATTGTATAATAATTCAAAAACACTGTCAATCTTATACAATAAAAAGTAGTAAAAAGCAGAAATGATTTTTAGCAATCCTATTGATTTAAAAGGTACTTAGGGTATAATTAAGTTGGTATTTGTTGGACGTTTTAGTAAAGGAGAATAGAAATATGACTCAGAATACTACAGTTTTAAAATGGCTCGACGAGATGAAAGAACTCTTACAGCCTTCAAATGTTATGTGGATCGACGGCAGCGAAGAACAGCTGGAAGCTCTGCGTGCAGAAGCATGTTCCACAGGCGAAATGATCAAACTGAATGAAGAAAAGCTTCCGGGATGCTACCTGCACCGTACAAAACCTAATGACGTTGCACGAGTAGAAGACCGTACATTCATCTGTACTGCAGAAAAAGAAACTGCAGGCCCTACAAACAACTGGTGCGCTCCTGATGAAATGTATGAAAAGCTTTATAATATCGCAAGAGGTACATATGCAGGAAGAACAATGTACATCATCCCTTACTCCATGGGACCTATCGGTTCTCCTCTTGCAAAGATCGGTATCGAAATCACTGACTCTATCTACGTTGTACTGAACATGGCGATCATGACAAGAGTCGGCACAAAGGTACTGGAAGTCCTGGGCGACAGCGATGACTGGGTTCGCGGTCTGCACGCAAAATGCGATGTTGATCCTGAAAACAGATACATCTGCCAGTTCCCTGAAGACAATACAATCATTTCCGTAAACTCCGCTTACGGCGGTAACGTACTGCTGGGCAAGAAATGCTTCGCACTGAGAATCGCTTCCTTCCAGGGCTGGAAAGAAGGATGGATGGCTGAACATATGCTGATTCTGGGTCTGGAAAATCCGGAAGGCGAAGTTCACTACGTTGCAGCAGCATTCCCTTCCGCTTGCGGTAAGACAAACCTGGCAATGCTGATCCCGCCTGAATATCTGAAAGAAAAAGGATACAAAGTATGGACTGTCGGTGATGACATCTCCTGGATGAGAATCGGCGAAGACGGCAGACTGTATGCGATCAACCCTGAAAACGGATTCTTCGGCGTCGCACCGGGAACAAACGAAAAATCCAACTACAACGCGCTGGCTTCCACTAAGAAGGGCACTATCTTCACAAACGTTGCTCACGACCTGAGCGACAACACTGTTTGG
>JAGBGL010000144.1 GCA_017936025.1 Bacillota bacterium
AGTTGTTCAGGATGGAAGCTCTGTTCTGTTCGAGGCTCCTGCAAATGAGACTGCGCAGCTGACTGACTGGGTCAGCCTGGGCAAGTTCAAGTCCGGAGCAGAAGTTACGCTGGATGTAACACTGACAGTTCCTATCGAGCTGGGCAATGAGTTTCAGGACAGACTGATCGGTGCACTGGACTGGCAGTTCAAAGTAATTGAAACACCTGTCCCTGAAGATGCGACTCAGACAGGAGATGACTTTAACTTCATGATTCCGGCTGTTGTAATGGCAGCAGCACTGGCAGCGATCTTGTTCGCTATCATGGGAAAGAGAAGAAAACAGGAAGCAGAATAAACTGAATATAATTATGATTACAGGACCCGGAATTTTCCGGGTCTTTTTTCGTGCAGAAAACTTGTATACAAAATTGTCGAAATGCGTCCTTACGCCGTCCTTGCATTTGTATAATACCATATCCGAAACTATACCCAAAACGCAGTAGTAGCAACATTACTGGAGGAAATATACATGAAAAGATGCTTCGATAGCATAAGACACAACAGAAAATTACTTGTGACACTGGTAACGGCTCTGGCGCTGATGGTTGCCGTGGGAACTACATATACACTGATAAGTCCTGCTTCCACCATGGAAGTCCCTGAAGAAAAGCTGCTGACTGAAGAAGCAGCAGGCGAAGTGACACTTTCTTCAGAAGAACAGGCTGAAGTCGATAAGACTATCGCGATGATCGACGGGCTGCCGGAAGCAGAGGAAGTGGAATTAAAGCTCGCTGAATATGAAAATGCAGATGATATGGAAGCTTATGAGAAGTATTTCCGCGAAATTTCAGATCAGGCATTTGGCGCGTACGTATATTATCAGGACATGACGCCGGCTCAGCAGGTGCAGGTTACAAACCGCCAGAAACTACTCGACATGGAGTGGATGTGGTCTGCGGCTACATATGCAGTGACAACAGAGACAACTGTGAAGTATTTGAATAAAGGATATTTAACCGATAACGGCGCGATTCTTGTCTATGGCGGAAGCGTTGCTGAAATGCTGGATGGCGGAATGTCATATATGTATTGGGACGCAATTGTTGTCGAAAAAAATGATGCAGGTGGCTTATACGTTGCCCAGCATGATACAAGCGATGAGATTAAAACTGGATATAAAGCTTCTACAGAAGACGGCTTTGTGCTGCTTGTAAATGACAGAGGTTCACTGGATGTAAGACTCAACTGCAAAGTGACTGTGAACTTTGATTACAAGAAGACGGCGGCAGGATACAGCTCTGCAGGCTATGGCACAGTTTCCTTCACAGATGAAGCCCCTGAGGCCGAACAGCCTCCGCAGCTGACGACTGTTAAGTCAGCAGATACGAGCCAGCTGATCACAATGAACGTCTACAACTACGGTTCCAATATAAATGACAAATATTTCGGCGATCCTAATTATCCGGGCTTCCAGCATCCGACAAGCACCACATCTACATCAACGCTTGGTAAATATGGTTTCAACTTCGGCGACTGGATAACTGCAGACGTAGGACATACAGATGTAACAGTAAAAGGCGGTGCGAATATCAATGCAACGACAGCTGAATATACAGCCAACATGCCGATAAGCGGGATCATGGAACCCAAACTGGTGAATGGATATCCTCATATAAATGTGGGAAACCACAGCATGGATTATCTTTTCACTGATGGTGTGTATGCAACACAGAAGAATGAAGAAAGCGTCAACGGGCTGTTCCAGCATGACCCGGTGACCGGCGCATAC
>JAGBGL010000145.1 GCA_017936025.1 Bacillota bacterium
CCGGCTCTTCTGTATCCGTCATCTGTGATTCAGCCGCTGCGCATTCTTCCTGTGGGAATTGTGAGAAGCCTGCTATTGCAATCTCCCGTGTCTTATTACATGCCGCTGCCAGATTGTCAATCGAGAGAAGCATACTCTCCATATAAGAATTCACATTATCACATTGCTCCTGAACCTGCAGCTTTATCATATATACCTGCCGTTCTGTCTCTGCAATCATATTCTTACATTCTTTCCTGGTGCCTTGTGCCAATTCATCACACTCCGCCTGAGTCACCCTTGTCAGTTCATCGCATTCTGCCTCTGTCTGAGTCAGTTTCTCTGCCTGCGCATCCTCAGTAGTCCGGATCATCTCCCGGCACTTTTCTTCTGTCTGCATCTGCATCTGGCGGCTCTCTTCTTCCGCATCCGCAACAACCTTATCTGCACGTTCCCGTGCCTCAATCAGTGTCTTGGAAATAGCTTCATACTTTGATGCAAAGGATGCTTCCCGTTCTTTCATTGTCTCCAGCTCATCCTTAACAGTCTCATACTCTCCGCACTGAGCCTTTGCTTCTTCTCGTATCTGTGCAATCTGTGTCTCATATTCTGTCTTTGCAGATGCAAGTGCTGCTTCCTGTTCTTCCTTTAATTCCCGGAGCTTGACTTCATAACTCTCCTGAAGCTCCCGCATGGCTCTGTCTTTTTCCTGTTTTACCGCATCCACCTGTGCTGCCAGTTCTGCCTGGGCCTGCGACGCTCTGCTTTCAATAGCATCTCTTGCTTTCGACTGCTGCTCCTCCAGATCTGCCTGTGCTCTTGCTTCCTGCTCTGCCAATGCATTCTGTGCAACCGCTGCCTGTTCTTCCTTTTCGGATTCCAGTCTTGCGAGCTGAGATTCATAATCCGACTTCTGTCGTTCTATTTCCGCAGCCAGAAAATCAGCTCTTGTTTTCTGATCGTCCAGCTGTTTCTGAAGCTCTGCGGTCCGTTCCTCCAATTCTTTCTGAAGCCGGTCCGCCTGCATACTTTTCTCATCAAAAGAAGCCTGCAGGGCATTCTTCTCAGAAATCTGTGTCTCCAGCTTATGTTTTGTTGCATCTGTTTCCTCAAATGCATTCTGAAGTTCTAATTTCAGCTTCTCAATATCTTCACTGGCTGCCGACTTCACCTGTTCTTTCGCTACCTGAAGCGAGCGAACGGTCTCGCTTAATTTCCCAATGGTCGTCTTTAAATCCGCAATATCGTTCTGGTGACTCCGATTAGTCTCCGCTACATACTCATCTACAACTGCCTTATCGTATCCGCCGAAGGATACTGTCTTAAACATTTCATCCCTTGCCATGTCACGAACCTCCTAACTATTCTATAAACTGGCATAATTATATCATAGCAACCTGCAAAATGCACTATAAAAAACAGAAAAAGGACCTTATTCCAGGGTCCTTTTCTACTATTCCTTTTATGTGCAGTCCTATACGGTTTTATATCTTTTTGCGAATCTCTTTTGCCAGTTCCTGAAGCTCTGTCGGCACCGTTTCTCCCTGTGCCCAGTGAAGATCCACATGATCGCCTTCATACCTTGGTATCAAGTGCAGATGAAAATGGAAAACTGTCTGTCCGGCAATAATACCATTGTTCTGCACGATATTCATACCGTCACAATGTAATACACTCTTCATTGCTCTTGCTACTTCTGTTGCCAGTGAAAATAACTTTCCGGCTGTTACTGCATCAATATCAAATATATCCTTAAAATGCTCCTTTGGAATAATCAATGCATGTCCGCGGTTGGCCGGAGCCACATCCAGAATCACCCGAAAATCACTGTTCTCATATATTGTCGCTGATGGAATTTCTCCATTGGCTATCTTGCAAAAAATGCATTCCTTATCTGCCATCGTTGTATCCTCCCTTATAGTCACTTGTTTTATTGTAAACCGAATTTCTTAATTTTACAAGGGATTTTTATCAGGAATCTGTCTCCCTGAATCGACATGGCCTCATCTCTCATCCTGTATTAAGCCGTATTCTAGACTTTCAATCCCCGGTTAGGGTCACCCGCCGGATCAACACTTTCATTCAGGTATCCTCTGCCGTATGTAAGTCCGGCATATACCTGCTGTACATGTTCCATCAATGGTTCTTCCGTATCGGTCTCTGCCAGTTTTTCAAACGAAGTCCGGAGCTTGTTCAGATATCCGGCACATTCGTCCAGATTGACCGGCTGTTTTTTCACAATAGAGAGTAATAATTGTTTATTTATGAACAAATACAACGACATGACATCATATCCTGTCTGATTCTCCATCTTTGACATTGACATCAGTTCCTGCAGAAACGACTGTGCCTGCAGAATTGACCGTTCAAATTCCTCTGCCCGGCCGGCTTTATATGCTGTCTTTCCCTCTTCTATGTATATACTCGTAAGTTCATACAAAATTACCGCCAGACCTGAAGTATTCGCCTGTGTAATTCGTTTTGTATAAACCTGAATCTGTTCTTTTGTCATAATCTCCTCCCGCAAAAAGAATTATTCAGATTATACCGCATGGTTCCATGTCGGAAAGTTGCCGAAAAACTCGGCATCGAATTCTGGCTTATTATCAACAG
>JAGBGL010000146.1 GCA_017936025.1 Bacillota bacterium
TGAAATTTCAATAGTTAAAGACATTTTCACCAACTCTTTTTGTCCAGGGTGTATCTTGTTGAAAACAAGATAAAACCGCTACAACCATTGATATTTCAACGATTGTAGCGGTTTTTACCAACTCTTTTTGTCCTATAAGCCGGTTTTCCGGTGCCTTTTGTTAGTATAGTCAGGCTCAGACTTTATGTCAGTACACTGAAAATATATTACCCGGCAGCAGTCTGATTAGCAAACTGACTGTTGTACAGGTTGGCGTAGAAGCCGTCGGCTGCCAGCAGTTCTTCGTGGGTGCCCTGCTCGACAATGTCGCCGTGGTTCATTACCAGGATGCAGTCCGCATCTCTGATGGTTGAAAGTCTGTGAGCGATGATAAAGCTTGTGCGGCCGTGCATCAGATCTGCCATTGCCTGCTGGATCTGTGCTTCCGTACGCGTATCGACGGAAGAAGTTGCTTCGTCGAGGATCAGCAGCGGTGCATCCGCAAGGAATGCTCTCGCGATGGTCAGCAGCTGTTTCTGGCCCTGAGAAATGTTGCTTGCTTCCTCGTTGATTTCCATGTCGTAGCCCTCGGCATGAGTCATGATGAAGTGATGGATACGTGCCGCCTTTGCAGCATCGATGACCTCAGTGTCGGAGGCTTCCATATTACCGTAACGGATGTTATCTGTTACAGAACCGTTGAAGAGCCATGTGTCCTGCAGGACCATACCGAAGATGGTGCGCAGGTCCTGTCTGGAGAAGTCGCGTATGTCAATGCCGTCTATGGTGATGCGCCCGCTGTCCAGTTCGTAGTAGTGCATCAGCAGTTTGACGAGGGTTGTTTTTCCTGCGCCTGTCGGTCCTACGATTGCGATCCTCTGTCCCGGCTGGACAGTAAAGCTGAAGTCTCTGATCACAGGTTCTTCACCGTAGCCGAACTGTACGTGCTCAAAGCAGATTTCGCCGCGGATCATATCAGGATCCGGTGCAGGTCTACATACTGCAGAATTGTTTTCTTCTTCTTCGTCCAGGAATTCGAAAACACGCTCAGCAGCTGCTGCTGTGGACTGGAGCAGGTTCATGATATTTGCAACAGTCTGGATAGGATGGTTGAAGCTTCTTACATACTGGATGAACGCCTGGATGTTTCCGATGGAAACTGTACCGCGGAGCGCGAGAGCGCCGCCCAGGATGCAGACAACCACATAAGCGAGATTGCCGACAAAGCCTGTAAGAGGCATCATCAGCCCGGACAGGAACTGGGATCTCCATGCCGAGTCGTACAATTTGTCATTATATTCTTCGAAGACTGTCTCAGAATTATCTTCCTGATTGAATGCTTTGACAATCGTGTGTCCGGTAAACATTTCTTCTACATGGCTGTTGACCCTGCCCAGATATTTCTGCTGGTTCTTGAAGTGCGCCTGAGATTTGCCGACAACCAGTTTGATGATGAGCATGGACAGCGGCATTACGATCAGTGCGGCCAGCGTCATGAGCCAGTTGATGGTAAGCATCATTACCAGGATACCGACCAGTGTTGTGACGCTGGAGATCGCCTGTGTCAGGGACTGATTCAGAGTCTGGTTGATAGTTTCGATATCGTTGACCATACGGCTCTGGATCTCACCGTTTGTTTTAGTATCAAAATATTTCAGCGGCAGGCGGTCCATTTTTTCGGACATGTCCCTACGCAGCTTATATACAACATTCTGTGACAATCCCGCCATTATAAAGCTCTGGATGGAGGAGAACAGAAAGCTGACTATATACAGCGCTGCAAGGAAGATGATGATCTTCAGCAGGGCATTGAAATCGATGCCAGTGCCGGATGAAATGCCACGTACAACTACGTCAGTCGCACTTCCCAGGATTGCCGGCGAAATGATGGTAAATATTGTGCTGGCGATAGAAAAGAAGAAGACCACGATGAATTTCCATTTGTATGGCTTCAGTCTTTTCAGCAGCGTACTCATTGTGCCTTTGAAATCACGGGCTTTCTCGCCGGGCATCATCTTGCCGCCCGGTCCGCCGGGTGTCGTTCCTTTTTTCGGTCTGCCAATTGGAGGTTTTCTGTTTTCAGTCATTTAGCACGCCCCCTTTCTCAGTTCTTCTTCACTGAGCTGGGAAGAAGCGATTTCCTGATACACCTGACAGCTTTTCAGTAGTTCTTTGTGTGTTCCGATGCCGGCAATGAGACCGTCATCAAGAACGATGATTTTTTCGGCATCCATGATGGTATTGATTCTCTGTGCAACGATGAGAAGTGTGCTGTCTTTCATCTTTTCTTTCAGAGAAGCTCTTAACTTTGCATCTGTTTTGAAGTCGAGCGCAGAAAAACTGTCGTCAAAGATGTTGATCTGAGCCTTTTTCATAAGTGCACGGGCGATGGAAAGTCTCTGCTTCTGACCGCCGGAAACGGTAGTGCCGCCCTGTGCGACTTCTTCACAGAAGCCATCGGGTTTTTCCGTAATAAAATCGATAGCCTGGGCAATTTCTGCTGCTTCACGCATTTCGTCTTCCGCAGCATTTTCTTTACCGTACTGCAGGTTGGACTCGATAGTTCCGGAGAACAGAATGCCTTTCTGCGGCACGTAACCTATCGCATCGCGGAGACTCTTCTGCGAGATCTGACGGATATCTGTACCGTCTATCAGGATCTGACCTTCAGTAACATCGTGAAAGCGCGGAATAAGGCTTACCAGACTGGATTTACCGCTTCCCGTACCGCCTATGATTGCAGTTGTCTCACCGGGGTTTGCAACAAAGCTGATATTGGAAAGAGCCTTTTCCTCTGCACCGGGATAAGCGAAGGATACATTTCTGAATTCGATGAGTCCTATCGGATCAGTGAGGTCGATACAGTCCTCTGCATCGCGGACAGAAGGCTCTGTTTTCAGGACTTCACCGATACGGCCGGCGGAAACAGCGGCTCTTGGTATCATAATGAAAATCATTGTAACGAAGAGGAATGACATAACAACGTGCATGGCATACTGCATGAATGCCAGCATATTGCCCACCAAAAGGCCTCCGATATCGACAAGCTTTGAGCCTGCCCACACGATCAGAACCCCGGAGAGCGACATGATAAGATTCATCGCAGGCATCATGAAAGCCATAAGGCGGTTGACGAAAATGTTCAGATCGCGCAGCTCGATGTTTGCCTGATCGAATCTGCTCTCTTCATGTTTTTCGGCAGTGAAGGCACGGACAACCAGCAGGCCGGAGAGCCTTTCGCTGATAACAAGGTTGAGACGGTCCAGTTTTTTCTGCAGGATTTTGAATTTAGGCATTACCAGAATGAATGCCAGCAGCATTACCATCAGAACGCAGATCAGCGCCAGAACGATAGTCCATGCCAGATCGACGCTCGTCTGAAGTGCACGGACAACGGAACCGATTCCCATGAGCGGAGCAAAAATTGCCATACGGAGCATCATGACAGTTGTGTTCTGTACAGTCTGTACATCATTTGTGGATCTTGTGATCAGAGATGCCGTTGAGAATTGGTCCAGTTCCGCATCAGAGAATGCTGTTACGTTTCTGAACAGTGCGCGGCGGATATCCCTGGATGATTTGGCTGCAGTCTTTGCGGCGAAGTAGTCGCCAAGAGCAGCGCAGATTGTAATTACAAGGGAAATCAGCAGCATCAGTGCGCCTGCGCGATAGATGTAATTCATGTCTCCCGGAATGATGCCGGAGTTGATGATATCGGCCATGTATTTCGGAAGCAGCAGCTCGCACATCGCCTGCCCGAACAGTGCCAGTATTACCAGCAGGATCATCGGAATGTACGGCTTGTAGTACTTTAGCGTTTCTTTCATTTATATATAACCCCCTTGTTTAGATTATGTATTTATAGACTGTTGATACGTACGAAAAATACAACACTCTTCATTTTACAACAATTAAAAAAAGCTGTCAAAACAGCCTGGAGGGATTGCGCGGAAGTGATTGCCGCCGAAATGCAACTATCGGAAGTCGGAGATTTTCTGCCAATTTCCGATAAATTTTTGTCTATATTCCTCAAAAAATAAAATACTCCGATAATAGCAGTGTGATGATTATCGGAGTGTCGGTTATAAGTGTATTTCCCGATAGTTTATTATCGGGAATGTGCTGCCAGAAATCTTATTTCTGATTCAGAGGACACACTGCGATGTTGTGCGCATTTACCTCAGTGTTCACGTAGAACATCTTTCTGTCTTCAGACCAGAACAGTGTGCAGTCTTTCTTTGCAAACCATGCGTTGATGTAATCCACCTGCTCGTCAGTCGGATCGTCCAGATTAAAGTACTGTCCGCCGCATCTGTCATGGAAGTGGAGGTGAGCACCGAATTTTTCCTGCATCTCGTCTTTTAAAACCTTTACCTGTGGGAAACTGAAAATCATATTTATATCCTCTCTTTCAATTTATGACCGGTCATGCCGGCGCAGATGTTACGTTCTGTATTACTCTTACATATTATATACCCGGAAGCGGCGAAAAGAAACGCAAAATTTGAATGATATTTTAATCCGTGTTATACTGGACAAAATGAGAAAATGTGATATAATCACTTTATCGCTGTAAAGCGATGCAGAAGAAAAGCGAAACGGCCGGAAATACAGTACGGCACAGATATAATAAAACTCCGGAAAGGAAAGCACAGATGATCTATAAAAAAGCAGCACTTAAACCTGACGAAAAGGTATGCCTCGAGCTGAGAGGACTCTATGAGCAGTTCGGATACA
>JAGBGL010000147.1 GCA_017936025.1 Bacillota bacterium
CTATGAGCAGTTCGGATACAAAAAATACAAAATGAGCAAGTTCGAAGAATACAGTCTGTATGTTGAAAACAAAGACTTCCTGGGGACTGATAAAGTAATCACTTTCACAGACCTGGACGGAAGACTTTTGGCACTGAAGCCGGACGTTACTCTGAGTATCATCAAGAACACAAATGCGACAGAGCAGGCCAGTGAAAAACTGTATTATCAGGAAAATGTATACAGAGAAAACCGCGAGAGCCATACTTTCACAGAAATCAACCAGATGGGACTGGAATGTCTGGGCAATGTGGATGCATACACGATCACAGAGGTTATCGCTCTGGCGGCAGAAAGCCTGAAAACTGTCAGCAGTAACTACATCCTGGAACTGGCGCACATGAGTTTCGTTGTGGAACTGCTGGAAAGCCTGCAGGTTTCCAGAAACACTCAGATAGAATTTCTGAAACAGATCCGTATCAAAAGTGCGGACGGTATCAGACTGGTAGCGGAAAAGGCAGACCTGTCCACGCTGCAGATCGAGAGTCTGTGCAAACTCCCGTCTCTGTACGGCGACGTGATGTCAACGATCGAAGAAGCGAAAAAAATATGTCTCAACGGTGCGATGGAAAGAGCACTGGGCGAAATCGCGGAGATCTATAAGGCGCTGGAAGCAATGGGATATGCAGACAGGATACAGCTGGATCTGTCGATCGTTAATGATATTGATTACTATAACGGAATTATCTTCAAAGGATATGTTGAAGAGCTGGGCAAAGCGATACTGGCAGGCGGTCAGTATGACCAGGCTATGGAATATCTGGGCAAGAAAGCAAACGCTATCGGCTTTGCGGTATACCTGAATGAAATCAACCGCATCATGGGAACAAGGAGAGAATATGATGTTGATGCAGTGGTTATCTATACAGATGCTGACGCTGTAGATGACATCGCAAATGCAGTGAAAGAACTGCAGACAGAAGGAAAGACAGTAAGAGCGGAAAAGAAGCTGCCGGAGGGCTTCCGCACTAAAGAAATATATACACTGGCCGGCGGCAGACTGAGAAAGGAGGGTTAGTCATGTTGAATATTGCATTACCGAAGGGACGACTGGGCGACAAGGTTTACAACATTCTGAAGGATGCCGGATATGACTGCCCTGACTATGAAAACAAGGACAGACTGCTGGTTCTGGAAAGCCCTGAAAACGGCGTCAGATACCTGCTGGTAAAACCGAGCGATGTTGCTATTTATGTGGAGCATCATGCGGCGGACGTAGGGATCGTCGGAAAGGACATCCTGCTGGAATCAAATCCCGACGTGTACGAACTGCTGGATCTGAACATAGGCAAATGCCGCATGGCGGTTGCCGCACCTGTTGGATATGAAGAAGATCCTGACAGAGCCCTGCGCATCGCGACAAAATTCGTTAATGTTGCAAAGAAGCACTACGCTGAAAAGAACCGCGAGATCGAGATCATCAAACTGAACGGCAGTATCGAGCTGGCACCTATCCTGGGGTTGTCAGATGTTATCGTTGATATCGTGGAAACAGGAAGCACGCTGAAAGCAAACAACCTGGAAGTTATCGAAGAATTCAAAGACATCAGTGCGAGATTCATCGCCAACAAGTCCAGCTTTAAATTCCAGAACGAAATAATCACGGACATGATGAACAAACTCAAGGAAGCCACAAAATAACGGCCGGCATTACGCATGGCTACGGCAGGAAGTGACAATATAATGAGCAGATTTTTAAACAGAAAATACGAAACACTGGAGCCTTATACACCCGGCGAACAGCCAAAGGTTCTGGATCTGATAAAACTCAATACAAATGAGAACCCGTACGGGCCGTCCCCGGAAGTCCTGAAGGTCATAAATGAAGAGGAAGTCGGCAGGCTGCAGCTTTATTCTGATCCGGAAGCAGCAGAGCTGGTGGAAGCTATTGCTGAAAACTTTGGGGTCAGCAGAGAACAGGTTGCTGTAGGCAACGGCTCTGATGAAATACTGGCGTTCTGTTTTATGGCATTCCAGCCTGAAAACGGTAAGGTATATTTCCCGGATCCGAGCTATGGCTTTTACAAAGTATACGGTGACGTATTCAAGGCTGACAGGCATCCGGTTCCGCTGAACGGGAACCTGGAAATCGTTCCTGAGGACTACAAAAATCTGGACGGCACTATTATAATCGCCAATCCTAATGCACCAACAGGCATTGCCCTGGAAACAGGCGTGATTGAAGAAATCATAAAATCCAATCCGGATAATCTGGTGATCATCGATGAGGCTTATGTGGACTTCGGTGCAAAATCATGTGTGCCATTTATAGATAAATATGATAATATATTAGTAATACAGACTTTTTCAAAATCCAGATCACTGGCGGGCAGCCGCGTCGGATTTGCACTGGGAAATAAAGAACTGATTGCGGACATCAACCGCATAAAATTCAGCTTTAACCCTTACAATCTCGACCGCCTGGCTATCAGGGCAGCAGCCGCTGCAATGCGGGACGATGCATATTTTCAGATGACGCGCAGGCAGATCATGGAAACCAGAGAGTATACGGTACGCGAAATGGAGGCTCTCGGATTCGAAGTGCTTCCGTCAAAGGCAAATTTCATTTTCGCAAGAAACAGCCGCATTGCAGGTAAAGACTACTTTGAAGGTCTGAGAGAAAAGAATATTCTGGTAAGATATTTCGGAAAGAAACCGATCGAAGACTATGTAAGAATCACGATCGGAAAACGTGAAGATATGGAAGCTCTTTTGTCAGCGACAAAAGAATTGCTGGAAAGGCAGTAAACTATGAGAACGGCGGAAATAAATAGAGTTACAGGCGAGACTGACATCACACTCAGCCTGGATCTGGACGGAACAGGGACATATAATATCGACACAGGATGCGGTTTTCTGAACCACATGCTGGAACTGTTCACACGCCACGGAAGATTTGACATGGAAGTCAAATGCTACGGGGATACGGCAGTAGATGATCATCACACTGTTGAGGACATCGGTATCGCGATGGGCCAGGCATTCAAACTGGCAGTAGGCGACAAAAAGGGGATAGAACGCTATGGCGATATGATCCTACCGATGGACGAAACA
>JAGBGL010000148.1 GCA_017936025.1 Bacillota bacterium
ATGTTGCAGATGAAAATTTTGACTGTAAAAAAGAAATCGAAGAACTGAAAAAGCTCAATGTCCAGCTGGAAAAAGATGCGCAACACTACGTGCAGCTGTGGGATGAGGCTAAGAAAAACTCTATCCAGTACAAAGACGAAAAGCAGGATATCGTTTCTCAGATCGATGATCTGAAAGAGCAGCTTGAAGATAAAAAACAGGAAATCGAAAATATCCGTCAGGCTGAGGAAGAAACGATTGCCAATCTGAAAGAAGAATGTCAGAAAGTGCTGGCAGAAGCAGAAGCTCAGTGTAAAGAGCTGGAAAACAGTTTCTTTGACCTTCAGATGGAAAATCTGCAGCTGAAAAAAGAGCTGGAGACTTACAGACGTGAAATGGAATAAAGGAACACGATGAATAAAAAAGCTATAAATGTTTTAGAATATAACAAAATAATAGCACAACTGAAAGAACAGGCGGGCTCTGAAATGGCTAAGAAAATCATTTCGGAGCTTCAGCCGTTCCATGATGTTCCAACTATCCGGGACATGCTGATGGAAACCACGGAAGCGGTGACTTTGATAGTCCATAAAGGACCATTGCCCCTCGGTGGTTTTTATGATATAGAAGACAGTCTGCATTTTGCGAGAAAAGGCGGTACGCTGACTATGGCTCAGCTGCTGAAAATATATCATAATCTGCATCTGGCAAGACAGGTGGTACTGTTCCTTAAATCGGATCTGCCTCCGCTGCCGATAATACAGAGCATCAGAGAAGTAATAGCGGTGCACAAAAGACTTGAGGAAGAAATCGACAGGTGTATCATTTCTGATGATGAAATGTCCGATAACGCCAGCCCGGAGCTGCGCAGCATCAGACGTGCCATCGCAAGACAGAATGATGCGCTGAAAGCGAGAATCAATCAGATAGTCAACTCTGCAGACAACAAATCTCTCCTGCAGGATGCGATCGTAACAGTAAGAGACGGCCGTTATGTTATCCCGGTAAAAGCTGAACACAGAGGGAAATTCCCCGGAATCATACATGATCAGAGCTCTACAGGTTCGACGCTGTTCATTGAACCTCAGGTAATCGTTAATCTGAATAATGAACTCAGACAGCTGGAGCTCCGGGAAAAGGCTGAAATCGAGAAAATTCTCGGAGAGCTTTCAGAAACAGTATCCGAACATTATCATGATCTGCTCAATAACCAGAAGCTGATCGTTGATCTGGATGTAATCATGGCAAAAGGAAAACTTTCCGTTGCAATGAAGGCGGAAGAACCTGCGATCAGTGAAAACGGCGAGCTGGTTCTGAAGGAGGCAAGACATCCGCTGATAGACTCTGAAAAAGTAGTGCCTATCAACGTTGCTCTCGGGGGAGAATATAATACACTGGTTATTACCGGCCCGAATACCGGTGGTAAGACGGTTACGCTGAAAACTGTGGGACTGCTTTCCATGATGGCTATGACAGGGCTCCATATCCCTGCGGCATCCGGAAGCAAGATCCCTGTATGGGAGGAAATCTTTGCGGATATCGGAGATGAACAGAGTATTGAACAGAGCTTGTCTACATTCTCTTCTCACATGACCAATATCGTAAAGATCGTTGAAAATGCAAGAGAAGGCTCACTTGTCCTGGTGGATGAACTGGGAGCAGGTACTGACCCTACAGAAGGTGCGGCTCTGGCGATTTCCATTCTGGAAAATCTGTACAAAAGAGGCGCAAAGACACTTGCGACGACTCACTATACTGAACTTAAAAAGTATGCAATTTCCACGGACGGCGTTCAGAACGCTTCCATGGAATTCAATGTGGAAACCCTGAGCCCGACATACCGTCTGGCAATAGGCATCCCGGGAAAACGAATGCGTTCGAGATCTCGAAGAAGCTGGGGCTTCCTGAAGATATAATAGAAAGATCCAGAACTCTGCTGGACGGAGGAGATATCCAGTTCGAAGATGTAATTTCTGCTCTGGAAGCCGATAAAAAGGCGGCAGAAGAAGAACGTGATGAAGCTATCATGCTGAACATCATGATGAAAAAGCAGAAAGAGGAACTGGACCGCCAGGTAAAAGAGCTGGAGGAAAAGAAAGTCAAGATACTGAACAAGGCAAAAGAGGAAGCCAGACAGATCCTTGAGGAAGCCAAGACCGTTTCCAAAGAGGTCCAGCAGGAACTGAAGGAATTGGCGAAAATCGAAAGCCTTGGTCAGAGAAATAAAAAATTCGATGAGAACCGCAAACGTATTAAAGACGTTGCAGGTAAGTACCGTGAAAAAATCATCCGTGAGGTTAATGATAATCCGGTGGCGCCCGAAGATCTGAAGCTGGGAGACAGGGTAAAAGTCCTCAGCATGGGCGGCCAGAAGGGCGATATAATCGGACTGCCTGATTCAAAAGGCGAGATCCAGGTTCAGCTTGGCATCATGAAAGTCAAAGTCAAACTGGATGATATCATGCTCATTGAAGGCGGTGCCCTTGATACAAACCGTCAGAAGAAAGTCAAGAAAAAGACTTCTTCGTATGGAAGCCTGTATAAGGCAAAGGCCCAGAACGTATCTATTTCTGTAGATGTAAGAGGAAAGAACCTTGCTGATGCTGAAATGGAAGTCGATAAGTACCTTGATGATGCCTATATGGCAGGACTGAAGGAGGCTACGATCATCCACGGAAGAGGTGAGGGCATCCTCAAGCGGGGTATACATGACATGCTGAAATATCACAAGCATGTCAAGAGCTTCCGTAAGGGGGACTTCAATGAAGGCGGCGACGGAGTAACGGTGGTGACTATCAAGTAATGTATATAATAAGTGCATGCCTGGTAGGCGAAAACTGTAAATATAACGGCGGAAACAACAGCTGCAGGTGGGTGGAGGAGTTTGCAGAAACCCACAGCCATGTGCTTGTCTGCCCCGAGACTGAGGGCGGGCTCGCAGCACCGAGACCGCCTGCGGAAATTGTCGGAGATAAGGTCATAAACAGCGAAGGAAAAGATGTCACTGCAGAGTTCAGTGCGGGAGCAGCAGCTTCATACAAGCGGGCTATGGCAGCGGCAGCAGCAGCCGGAGAGCAGGTGGAAGGTGCAATCCTGAAAGCAAAGAGCCCCTCCTGCGGCAGAGACCGTATCTATGACGGAACATTTTCAAAGACACTTACAGACGGTGACGGCCTGTTCGTCCGTTTGATGAAAAATGACAATATAAAGGTAATTACTGAAAAGGAGACTATAGACAATGATTAACTACAAAGAACAAATCGCGCAGCTTCTGAGCACAGCTGTAGAAGGTCTGACAGCAGAAGAACTGCAGGCTATGATCGAAGTTCCTGCAGATAACAAAATGGGCGACTACGCGTTCCCTTGCTTCAAACTGGCAAAAGTACTGCGCAAAGCGCCTCCAATGATCGCGAAAGGAATCGCTGAACAGATCGCAGATAATGAAATCTTTGAAAAAGTAGAACAGGTAAACGCTTATGTTAACATGTTCATTTCAAGAGAAGCATATGTTAAAGACATCGTAAGTGAAGTAA
>JAGBGL010000149.1 GCA_017936025.1 Bacillota bacterium
CATTTTGCCGTCTGCCTCTGCATCTTTTTCGTCAGGATCCTGCAGGATCATTCCGTAAGTTTCATCATCCTCGCTGATTTTCATGATATGCAGGCCTTCCTGTCTTTCGAACTCAGTAAGGATGCTCTGATTGATACCTTTGGCAAAGAATACACTGAGGATATCCTCGCCTTCGATTCCGGCTTCGTCTTTCAGTGTGTAAGCCAGACTCTTGTTTCCGCGGATCAGGGCCTTGACGAATTCAGCTCTGGCATCACGTTCAGGAGTGTACTTCCACATTCCCATAGCCAGCTCAATGATTTCGGCCAGCTTTGTGATTTCGCCTGCAGAATAGGAATCTTCGTTATCAACGATAAGCATAAAGTAGTTATCACCGTTTATTGTAACCGGACCCCAGTAAGTCAATACGCCGTTTACGTCTACCATTGTGTAGACCTCGGACTGCTGAGCTACTGCACGCTCTCTGCCCATTCTGATCGCGTCTGCGATAGTCACCTTGTGACGTGTCTCGACAGACAGGATCGGGTTGAAGTCCTCACTGAGCAGAATCAGCTGGAAGTCATTGTTTATAGCTGCTTCGCGGACTGCCGCCTGGAAGCTGCTGTGTTTTTCAAAGTTCAGCAGATGGAAAATCGTGTTGCTGATCAGTCTGTTGCTGAAATTGTCGCTGTACAGAATCTTTTCCATGATCTGTGTGATCACGTCGGAATAGTTTACTCTGCTGTCCTTAGGCATCACTATCAGCGGAAGCCCTGCTGTTTCTGCGGCATCGATCACGGACTTGTCCAGTGTCTGCACCACGGCTCCCACATAAAAGAGCACCAGTGCAGCGTGTCCGTCTGCAGCCACCTGTTTCACGATCTGGCACTGCTTTGCCGCATCATCTCTGACCGCAAAGAAGCCTGTCAGAAGCATTCCGCCGTTATCGTCGGCATATGCTTTGACTTCGTTAGGAACAGTTGCTTCCAGAACAGATACCGATCTGACATCGTTATCCAGTCCGGCAGTTCCTGCTACGACCTCTGCGTTTTTAAATATTGAGAGATCCAGACAATCTCTTACTGTAACTTTCATCTATTTTTCCTCTTTATCTTCTTCTACTGTTTCGTCTGCAGCTTCTCTGTCATCCGAAGTCTCCGGTTCCGCAGGTTCTTCTTCGTCATCTTCTGCGAAATAGTCCGTATCATATTTTGCCAGTTCTTTTTCAAGAGCCTCGGCTTCTTCCTGTCTCAGACGTTCTGCCTCTTCTGCTTCAGCCGCATTCATTTCGCGGATCTGATCTTCGAGCATGTTCGCGTGGTCAGTAAGTTCTTCGGCTGTCATTTCTCCGGAGTACAGTTTTTCGAACTGCTCGCCGTCCAGAGTTTCAATAGCCAGCAGAGCTGCTGCTACTTCTTCCAGCTCGTGCATATGGTCTGTCAGGATCTGTTTTGCTTCTTCGTAGCATCCATCGATGATTTTTCTTACTTCTTCATCGATTTCCGCTGCTGTTCCTTCAGAGAAGTTCTGTCTGGAAGAGAAATCTTTTCCCAGGAAAACTTCATCGGAGGAGCTGTAGTTTACAGGGCCCAGCTTTTCACTGAAGCCGTATTTTGTAACCATGTCTTTTGCGATTTCTGTTGCTCTCTGGATATCATTGCTTGCCCCTGTACTGATGTCATCCAGTGTCAGCAGTTCTGCCACACGTCCGCCCAGCAGATGGATGATCTGCTCGCGCATGGAAGCTTTTGTCGCATAATATCTGTCTTCCTTAGGCAGTGTCATTGTGAATCCGCCGGCACGGCCTCTCGGAATGATTGTGATCTGGTGAACCGGGTCAGATTTAGGCAGGGATCTTGCCACTACCGCATGACCGGCTTCGTGGAACGCTGTCAGCTTACGTTCTGCTTCGCTGATGACTCTGCTCTTCTTCTCAGGTCCTGCGATAACTTTCGTGATGGCTTCTTCGATCTCGTCCATGCGGATCTTCATGCCGTTACGTCTTGCTGTCAGCAGAGCTGCTTCGTTCAGCATATTTTCAATGTCAGCAGGCGTGAAGCCCGGTGTTCTTCTTGCCAGAACCTTAGGGTCTACCTCTTCTGCCAGCGGTTTATTTTTGGAATGAACACGGAAGATTTCTTCTCTTCCTTTGATATCAGGCGCTCCTATAACGATCTGTCTGTCAAAACGTCCCGGTCTCAGCAGCGCAGGGTCCAGGATGTCCGGACGGTTAGTTGCCGCCAGCACGATGATGCCGGAGTTTTCACCGAAGCCGTCCATTTCAACCAGCAGCTGGTTCAGCGTCTGTTCACGTTCGTCGTGTCCGCCGCCCAGGCCTGCACCTCTCTTACGTCCTACCGCATCGATTTCGTCGATGAAGATGATACATGGAGAGTTTTTCTTTGCCTGCTCGAACAGGTCTCTTACTCTGGAAGCACCTACCCCTACGAACATTTCTACGAAGTCGGAACCTGAGATTGTAAAGAATGGTACACCTGCTTCGCCTGCTGTCGCCTTGGAAATATAGGTTTTACCCGTTCCCGGAGGGCCCACCAGCAGCATGCCCTTAGGTATTCTCGCGCCCAGGTTGTTATATTTCTTAGGATTCTTGAGGAAATCCACTACTTCCTGCAGTTCCTGCTTTTCTTCGTCGAGTCCGGCAACATCTTTGAATGTTACTTTGCGGAGATCAGCCTCTTTGTGCAGTTTTGCACGGCTCTTGCCGAACTGCATTGCTTTTCCGCCGCCTCCTGCCTGATTAGTCATCAGGATAAAGAAGAATACAAGCGCTCCGATCATCAGCAGCGTCGGAAGCAGTGTCAGCAGGATGGATTCCTTTTTCGGTTCATCCGTCATATACTTCATTTCTTTTGCTTCTATCTGCGGATATACATACTGTTCACTGAAGTACTGCAGGTCTACTATATTTGCAGCATATGCATATACTTCTTTTTCATTATCCAGCACCGCTGTGATAGTAGTCTCTGTGATATTGATTTCTGCGATTTCCTGTGCCGCAGCATACTGAGTCATCTTGGAGAAGCTGATCTCTTTCGGCTGCGTGGCATCGGATCCGCCATCGTATAAGAATGCCATAGCTATTACAATCGCGAATATCGCAAAGTATATCCCTATGTTTTTTGTCTTTTTCTTCAACGTCTCTTCCTCCCATTGTGGTAATAACTTTTTATTTTATTTTCCCAAATTTAGCTATTTATTTTATCATATTTCACAAATAAGTTCAAGTTGCAGAACTTTTTTTGTGTCCATATCCAATTTGTATTTAGGATTATACCTGTTTTTTATAATTCCCAGTTCAGGCTGCTGCGGTATCCACAGAATTTCACTACCGATTGCAGCAAATTCCACTTTATCTCTGAGTTCTTTAGGCACTTTTTCATCCACCAGCAGGTCCTGCAGTTTCTTTCTTCCGTTTTTTACCGGCAGAAAATCACCGGCTCTGCGGCTGCGGAATTCGATCCGTGGATCCGGCCCGAAAACTGCAGCAACTTTTTCATAGTCAAAAGTGGCCGCCTGTGCAGTCATGTCGTTGTTTTTACGGGGCTGATCACCGAATGTGTTCCCTGCTGCTTCATTTTCTTCATTTGGTAACACTCTGACCGAAAAAGTGATGTTTTGGTAACATTCTTCGTGGTCCGGTGCGACAAACGCTACTTCTCCATAGCGCACGATCATCCGGTACCCGCCCGGGAACGCCGCCTCTTTGGACTCACCATCTGCAGATAATATGCTGTCTGCGGCTTCCAGATGCACAGTCTGTATATCCTGCATCAGGCCGATTTCACTGAAAGCTTTCATGATAACTCTGTATTTTACAGGCCGTGCCAGTTCACGCAGGCCCTGCTGATCCAGCAGCCCGTCGTTGATCCTGACTGATTTATACGCTTCTTCAGCCAGCCGCCAGAGATATTCTTTGTCTTCGCCTGCAGTTCTGCTGAGGCGTGTCAGAGCTTCCATGATATTCGGATTAAAATTCTCTTCCAGATACGGTATCAGCTGCAGACGTATTTTATTCCTCGTATATACCGGCTGCAGATTTGTATGATCTATTCGGGGCACCAGATTGTTTTCCGCACAGTACTCCTCGATTTCGCTGCGCCATGTGTCCAGCAGCGGTCTGATAACACAGATATTCTGCTCCATTCTGCTGTATGCCATACCTGCCAGGCCGTCGGTACCGGTCCCGCGAAGCAGTCTGAACAGCACAGTTTCTGCCTGGTCATCCGCATTCTGAGCAACTGCGATTCTGACACTCTTTCCTCCTGCCGCCAGTTCGTTTGCCACCTGGACAAATGCTTCATAGCGCACTTTACGGCCTGCTTCCTCATCGGTCATCCCTTCTTCAGAAGCAATCCTGCTGCAGTCATATCTGAAGCATCTGCATTCAACGCCGCTCTCACGGCAGATGGCTTCCACATATGTCTGATCGTCTTCAGCTGCTCCCGGCCTCAGGCCATGGTTCACATGGACTGCATGAAGGGTGAAGCCCATTTCGCCAGACAGCTCTTTAAGAACAGAAAAAAGGCACACTGAATCGGGGCCTCCTGAAAGGCCGATCACAATGTGCTCACCGCTGTTTATCAAGTTGTTTTTCCGGATAGTATCCCTGATTTTTTTCTTTACCATAAGAGGTATTATACGCCAGATTTCAGGTCTCTGCAAGGCTATGAATTTCCTGCGGCATCACTGCCCAAACTATTTTACACGCACCACCGCCACCGTCATATCATCCTTTTCGCGGTCGGCGTAGCCGGCTGCTGCTTCACGGAGAATCAGGTCGCATACCGTCTGAGGGTCCCGTGATTTTATTTTCATCACTGCTTCGCGGAGCCATTCCATTTCCAGATCACTGCGCCTTGAATCTATTACTCCGTCCGTCATCATTATTACCTGCTCACCCGGCCGGACGATGGTCGATACACATGGAACTTCTGTGTGATCCATGACGCCCATCGGCACGGCATGAGCAGTAAGGAGTTCTACTTTATCTTTACGCTTTATGGCTGTCGGCGCTGCGCCTATCTTATATAAGTACAGTTCTCTTGTTTCCTGATCCAGGATCCCCAGATCCATGGTCGGGAAATGTTCCTGTCCTGTGTCCACCATCAGTATAGAATTGAGAAGCTTTAAGACCAGTTCCGGGTCGAGACCTGCTTTCAGCATTTTTATAACTGAAGTAACTGCCAGCCGGCTCTCGCGGGCTGCGTGCTCGCCTTTTCCCATTCCATCGCTGAGTGCTATGGCAAATTTTCCATCAGGAAGCACTTCCCACTGACAGCAGTCGCCGCAGCGTTCGAAGCTTCCCGAATAGGTTGCAGAAGCAGTCTGCGGTTTCACGCGTACCCTGGCCTTTGCCGGCTGCTCCTTCTGCCGGTACAGCTGCGACATTGCTTTGAATTCGTAGGCCAAGCGGCTTCTGGGGTTATCCATCGATGAAAAAAGCAGCGCCAGTTCTCTCAGATTCTTTCCGTTATCTTCTTCGTTTCTGAGCCTGAGTCCGCGCAGGCCTGCCTCTATTTTTATCATTAAAACCTCCGGCATCAGCATCAGCATAATGCCGGCCGGAATCGCTTCCATATTCATGGAGGCAAGGGCCGCAGCAGCTATGACTGTCCCCGTCAGAAGTCTGCTGCTCCCTCTGAACAACCCGGAGAACGCGGCAAACGCAGAAAGCGTCAGGATCTGCGAGGGATCGCCGCCGCTTATCTGCAGCAGTATCCCTGATGCAAAGCCGCAGACCAGACCATCTGAAACGCCGCCGGCGTAACCTCCGGCAACTGAAATTGCTATCAAAGCCGGGAGGATCAGCCATGGTAGCCCCGTCCCTATAATCACCAGTGCTGCGACCGCTGACAGGGATAACAGCACCAGATCATCACCCGCACGGATTTTTCTTCCACCGAGCAGGCCTGCAAACACTTCGAATATTCCGCAGAATACCGCTGCGAAGCCGCCGCCTTTGATTATCTCGCTTATGGAACAGACATTTTCGGTCATAAGAAACCAGACACTTTGGACTATAATAACGGCGGATCCTATGATTGCAGCCTTTTGCCAGCATTCGAGTTTTTCGGCGCTATACAGCAGCAGAGTGCCTATAAGTGCAGCCCCTACCGGTTCCAGACCGTCTGTCAGGCATGCTCTGCCCGCAAAAAAGCAGATCCCGGCCATCACGATAATCGTCTGGAATCTGTGCGGTTTTCCGGTCGCTTTGCTTACTGCTGTATCCATGCTTCTCCTCCTTCGCCTGGGCTTTAGAGATATTATAGCCCTTTGGGTCTATCCCGGCTGTCGAAGGGTGGAAGCATATTCGGGATTTTTTGCGACAAAGTCCGCATCATCTCCGGATATAAAAACAGGGCCCTCCAATAGGAGAGCCCCGGGTTGACTTAGTCTGCTATTTTATATTAAAAAATCTCTTTGCATTTTCGCAGGTCGCTTCTGCGACTTCCTCATATGTGATGCCTTTGATTTCGGCTATTTTGCGTGCAACGAATTCCACCAGCGGCGATTTGTTTTTCTTTCCGCGCATAGGTTCCGGTGTCAGCCACGGAGCATCTGTTTCAATCAGCAGATGTGTCAGAGGAATAGCTTCCACCACTGCAGGCGTCTTGCGGTTGTTCTTGTAAGTCACAGGTCCTGCTATAGAAAGTGTTGCGCCCTGACGCACGTACTGCTCGCCTATCTCACGGCTTCCGGAAAAACAGTGGAGCAGAACTCTCGCGTCCTTTGTTCCGTCCGGACGCAGCGGGAACCAGCTCTTTCTTTCATCAGAGAAGGCGCCCTCTTCACGGAGGATATCCATACATTCCTGATCGGCTTCACGGGAGTGGATCACGATAGGCATCTTCAGCTCGTTAGCCAGCCTGATCTGCTTGCGGAAGCATTCGCGCTGCACATCCGGATCAGAGTGGTTATAGTGAAAATCCAGCCCGATCTCTCCGATCGCCTGTACTTTGTCTTTCTTCGCAAGGCCTTTGATCATTGCAAGTTCCATATCGCCCATATCTTTTGCTTCATGGGGATGGTAACCGACTACCGCATAGCACCACGGGTGCTCTTTCGCGTGGTTCACTGCCATCATGGAAGTTTCCAGATCACAGCCGATGTCCATCGCATAAGCGATATCGGATTTTTCGATTTCTCTGATCAGCTCGCGGCGGTTATTGCCTTTGCTGAAATATGCGTCATTGATATGTGTATGTGAATCGAATAAGTTTTTCATTTTGTCTCCTGTTTTGTCTTGTGGAATTTTTGATTATAGTAGCCGAGCTGAAATCCCTGTTGTCCGATAAAAAATTATCGGATTCCTCGTGCTTTTCTGAAGTTCGATAATCCAAACTTATGTATTATCGAAAGTCAAATTTAGCTGTGCCTTTTCGATAATTCTTTATCGACAGCGCTCCATGGACAGCACAGTTCCGATAACCGTAAGTGCACCGAAAGATTTGTCCATTAGATGCTAAAGGGGCACCGCCTGCAGCGATGCCCGATATAAGTCTTATTATGCTACCGGATTTCCGTTATTAGCATCTGTAGTTACAAATTTCAGAACTTCTTTTCCATCTGCGATGTCATCTGCAAAGATGATCATACCTTTGGATTCCAGTCCTCTCAGTTTTCTTGGCTTGAGGTTGGCAACCACGATAACGTTCTTGCCTACGCATTCTTCAGGTTTGAAGTAATTAGCAACGCCGGAGATGATCTGTCTCTTTTCAGTTCCCATCTGAACCTGGAACACCAGCAGCTTGTCCGCTTTCGGATGTTTTTCAGCTTCCAGGATAGTACCTACTCTCAGGTCGATCTTGTCGAAGTCATCAAACTCGATATCATCTTTCAGTTCCAGCGGAATATTTTCTTCCTTAGGTGCGTTCATTGCATACAGTTCTTCCAGTTCTTTTTCAATGTCCAGTCTAGGGAAGATCGCTGCTCCTTTCTTCACCTGTTCGCCGCTCATCATATCGAATGTGAAAGCATCTTCCCATACAACATCAGCATACCACAGACCCAGCTGTTTTCTCATCTTGTCGGATGTAGTGTGCATGAATGGGTATATCAGAACGGATACGATGCGCAGAACTTCCGCCAGGTTGTGCAGAACTGTATCCAGTCTTGGTTTGTCCGCTTCGTTCTTAGCCAGTACCCAAGGCATATTTTCGTCGATGTATTTGTTCGCTCTTCTTACTGCTTCCCAGATCTTGTCCAGAGCCAGGTTGAATTCGAACTTATCCATGTGTTCTTCAACCTTCTTGCCGGCAGTCGTTGCGATTTCTTTCAGTTCTTTGTCGATGTCAGTTTCTTCGCCCTGTGGGTCAGGTACGAATCCGCCGTTGTATTTTTCGATCATGGAAACTGTTCTGGACAGCAGGTTGCCCAGGTCGTTTGCCAGGTCATAGTTCATTCTCTTGAGCATTACTTCGTTAGTGAACATGCCGTCCTGTCCGAATGTATACTCTCTCAGCAGGAAGTATTTCAGTGCGTCGATTCCGTATCTTTCGATCAGAACTACAGGGTCGATAACGTCGCTGCCCTTTGCTGCCTTGGACTTGGAAACCTTTTCTCCGCCCAGCAGCAGCCAGCCATGGCCCAGTACCTGTTTTGGCAGAGGTACCTCGATGGACATCAGCATTGCAGGCCAGATGATGGAGTGGAATCTTACGATTTCCTTACCTACCAGGTGTACATTTGCAGGCCAGTATTTGTCATACTGTTCAGGTGCATCAGGATAGCCCAGTGCAGTGATATAGTTTGTAAGTGCATCCAGCCATACGTAGATAACGTGCTTTTCATCTACAGGCACAGGTATACCCCAGTCAAATGTAGATCTGGAAACACACAGATCTTCCAGACCCTGTTTGATGAATGCTGTCATTTCGTTTCTTCTGGAATCAGGCATCAGGAACTCAGGATTTGTTTCATACAGTTCCAGCAGCTTGTCTGCGTACTTGGACAGTTTGAAGAAGTAAGCTTCTTCTTTTGCTTTCTGTACAGGTCTTCCGCAGTCAGGGCATTTACCGTCAACCAGCTGGGATTCTGTCCAGAAGGATTCGCAAGGTGTGCAGTACATGCCTTCGTATTCGCCTTTATATATGTCGCCTTTGTCGTACATTTTCATGAAGATTTCCTGTACGCGTTTTACGTGGCGGTCTTCTGTTGTTCTGATGAAATCATCATAGGAGATTTCCATTGTCTTCCACAGGTCCTTGATTCCGGCAACTACGCCGTCAACGTATTCCTGAGGAGTAACTCCTTTTTCTTTTGCGATAGTTTCGATCTTCTGGCCATGTTCGTCAGTACCTGTCAGGAAGTGTACGTCATATCCGGACAGTCTCTTGAATCTTGCCATCGCGTCTGCCATTACTGTGCAGTATGTGTGTCCAATGTGCAGATTGGAACTTGGATAATAAATAGGTGTAGAAATATAATATTTACCTTTGCTCATGTTTTGTTTTCCTCTCTTTCTCCGCTTCGAATGAGAAGCGCAAGTCTACACTTTAGGATATCACGGTTTTTTTATGCATTCAATGGTAAAGTGTCTGTTTGTTGCCACCTTTTTGTTTATTTTGCTTAACTTAAAGTTTTTTGACAATTCTGACAGCCTGTCATATAATGCTGATATACCCTTTCCGAAAGGAGAAGCATATATGAGAAGATTTTTAAATGTAGGAATGATACAGAGCGAAACTTATCCTCTGGATTTTGAAACCTGCCTCGCGCGTATCCGCAAAGATGTCGATGATCTGATGGCGGGCATGCATGTTCCTGAACTCGTTCTGGGTGTTGAAATGGCAATCGGCCGCTACTGGGCTGATGACGAAACGCAGCTTGGCGGCGATACGATCCCCGGCAGAGTCACTGACGAATTAGGCAGGATCGCTAAAGAATACGGGATATATTTTATTCCGGGAAGCATGATCGAATCCTGTGTGGAAAACGGAGAAAAGAAGCTGTACAATTCACTGCCTATTTTCGGTCCTGACGGCGAAATCATTGATGTGTACAGAAAGATCTGTCCGTACTATCCTGCAGAAGAAGGCTTCTCCCCCGGAAATAAGTATGTGACTTTTGATATAAAGGAAAAGAATATAAAAATCGGTGTTATGATATGCCACGACTGGTGCTTCCCTGAAATCTCAAGGAATCTGACGCTGATGGGCGCAGAATTCCTCTTCAGACCTGCCATCGACCCTGAAGGCCTGTATGAAAGCTGTAAAGCACTGGCACCTGCCCGTGCATTCGAAAACCAGGCATATTTTCTGTCTCTGAATGCTTCCGGTGATTATCTGGGCGGCAGAGCTTACGGACGTTCCATTCTGGCCGGCCCTGACGGTAATGTACTCTGGGAAGCAGGCGATAATACGACTATGCTGACTGTAACGCTGGTCTTTGACCGCGTCTCTGATGCGAGAAGATACGGCACAAATTACACAGACCAGCTGCTCCGCCAGCTGAAAGTTTTTGACCCGCCGATGCCTTATGCAGGCAGTCTGTCTGATGCGCCTGTTTTCAGGGATCTGCCTGAGCCGGACATGACAATGGCAGAGCGCGCGGAAATGTTCAAAAAAGAAGGTCTGATGAATATCGGACGCAAATAACGGATAAAATAGAAATACAGCGACCTTGAACGATTTGTTTGAGATCACGATCACAGGCTCCCCGAAAGAGGAGCCTTTTTTATTTTTTGTATTGACATATGTTTCAATTCGTGTATTATTGTATTAAGCAGATAATACAAAAGGGCGTCGTGAAAGGAGGAGTTAAATGAGCTGGACCTTTAAGGAAGGTGTTCCTATATACACTCAGCTGATCGAGCAAATCAAAATGCATATCGCAAGAGGCGAATTCAGCCCCGGCGACCAGATACCGCCTGTGCGTGATCTTGCCATGGATGCAGGGGTCAACCCGAACACAATGCAGAGAGCTCTGGCCGAACTGGAACGCGAAGGACTTCTTTATTCTGTCCGCACCAGCGGCAGATTCGTCACAGAAGACAAAACAAAACTGGACGAACTGCAGGGGCTTCTTGCAGAAAAATATATTGAGGATATGTTCATCAGCCTCAGAAAAATAGGCATGAACAAAGAAGATATAGTTGCTGCTGTAGAGCAGCATGCAAAGGGGGAAAAATAATGTACGTATTGGAATGTAACAATTTATCTAAGAGCTACGGCAGCAAAAGGGCTCTTGAAAGAATCGACCTGCAGCTGGGCTCCGGCCGAATTCTTGGTCTGCTCGGACCGAACGGGAGCGGCAAGACGACTCTTATCAAGCTGGCAGAAGGACTGCTGCAGCCAACCGACGGGCAGATACTGATCGGCGGTAAAGTGCCGGGAGTAGAAACCAAGGCGCAGATCGCATATCTTCCTGACCGCGAATTTCTGCCGGACTATATGACGGTAGAGCAGCTGCTCAGATACTATGCTGACTTTTTCCAGGATTTCGATATGGAGAGAGCCGAAATGATGCTGAAAAACCTGAACATAAACAAGGCTCAGCGCATGAAAAAATTATCTAAAGGAACTAAGGAAAAAGTCCAGCTGATTTTGACTATGAGCAGAGATGCCAAAATCTATATTCTGGATGAACCTATCGCAGGAGTCGATCCTGCCGCAAGAGATTACATCCTGAAAACAATCATTTCCAACTACTCGCCGGATTCACTTGTAATAATCTGTACCCATCTGATCGCTGACATCGAATCCGTGCTGGACGAAGTTGTGTTTTTAAAAGAGGGGCGCGTTGTTCTCCACAGAAATGCTGATGAACTGCGCGAAGAAACAGGGAAAAATATTGATGGATTATTCAGGGAGGTGTTCAGATGTTAACTACTTTAATGAAATACGAATTCAAGGCAGTCGGCCGCCTGTTGCTTCCGCTTTATGGAGCATGGCTGATCGCGGCTGTGATGCTGGGACTCTCCATCGGAAACAGCGGCAATGATGGAAGCGTGCTGTTTATCACATTATCTTCTATCCTGTATGCCGGGGCCTGCATCTCCGCGGTAATCCTGACAGCAATCATCCTTATTCAGCGGTTCTATAAGAATCTGCTGGGCAGCGAAGGATATCTGATGTTTGCGCTTCCGGTTTCCACCGGCAGACACATCGCAAACAAAGTTGTATCGGGTGCCGTATGGACGTGCGCCGGTATCATAGTAGCTATACTCTCCGGACTCATAATAGCGGTTACTATCGAAGGCTTTACTTCTGTGTTTGAGAACATGGATTTTATCGTCAGCGATATTAAGTACGCAGTAAGCAGAGAACCATCTGTGCTTCTCGTCATCCCGGAATTCATAATTGTCATGCTGGCCGCATCTGCATCTTTCTGTGCTAAAGTATACGCTGCAATTGCTGTCGGTCATCAGTGGGGAAACCACCGCGTTCTCGGAGCGATACTCGCATACATAGGTTTCGGCATTGTTGAAACAACTCTCGGAAATCTGATCAGTATGATCAGCGATTTCGGCGTGATCGATTTTATCCTTGATCTGCTCGATAGTATGCACTACATGACTCAGATGCATCTTTCGATGCTGATGGCATTCTTTGCAGTTGCTGTTGTCGCTGCTATCTACTGGTTTATCTGCTGGATCCTGCTGGACAGAAAGCTTAATCTTGAATAGCACTTACAGCCCGGGGAGATTTCCCGGGCTTCCCCGTTATATTGACAAAATGTGTCCTTTTGAATAGAATTTATATATGATAAAATACCATCAGCCCGTTTCCGGGACTGATTCCATATTCAAAAGGGAGGACAAAACAATGAACATGCAAGTATATTATTCCAACAAAAGCAAGCTGATCGCACTGCTGCTGGTCGCTTTCCTTGGAGGTCTCGGTCTTCACAGGATCTATCTTGGCAGAAAACAGTCGGGCCTC
>JAGBGL010000150.1 GCA_017936025.1 Bacillota bacterium
ATTTCTACATCCTCAAATTTCAGATAGTTTCTTACATGCGCATGTGCAATTCCGCCTGTTCCGATGATCCCTATTCTGAGTTTTTTTTCTGCCATCTCTTCGTTCCTCCTGATTTCCGATTTGATAAGTATACGCCTGAATATATACCCTTTGCGCCGGACGTAATTGTCTTCAGGTAATATTAGTATACTTCAAAAAATCTGGTGTTACAAGGGGAGGGAAAGTGTGAAAATTGATTTATCGTTTAGATGGCTTATGGAAGCGGGGAATGTGAGACAACAATGTTTGGTAAGGATAAAAAGTCAGACAATTCGTGATGAATATATGTTTAGTCACTCTAATGGTTCTTTTGCGCGTGAGTGTGCAGAATATAAAGATAGTGTATATGCTATATCTGACAATATACCCGATATCCAAATTCCACCTCATTGTTTTAGCTCCTGATTATTGTTCTAAAACTGCTCTGTGCCATTGTCCATGAGCAGCCATGATTGCTATCTTGCTTTGTCCATGAGATATCGGTATACTACCAGTGATTAACTGGTACTGAGGTGAATAAAAAACGGCACCACGAACGATATCGCCCCGACCAAAGTTTGATTTCGTATCGTGATGCCCAAAAAGCATGATTATAGTATCACAATACGAATTATCATTCAATAAAAAAAACGGTGTTTTTACTCAAGAGTAATGAAGTTCTTCCATGTCCCGTCTGCGATGGGGCGCTTGCAAGCCGTGATTCCAGACTGCGCAGAGTTATTAGCTCTGACGGATGCTGCATGAAGTTCCGGATCCGGAGGCTGGTCTGTACCAGTTGCCGACGTATCCATTCAGAACTTCCTGACATTATACAGCCTTTCAAGCACTATGCTGCGAAAGTCATCCAGAACGCACTGGATGAGAATACGGATATGTGCCCGGCTGAGGATTCTACCATCCGCCGTTGGATCAGTGAGTTCAAAGCAGCACTGAAGGATATCGATGGTTCCCTGATATCTTTATGGATGCGAGAACATCAGAAAGCCTGGCAGCTTGTGCGCAGAGTTTCATTACTCGAAAAAATAAAACGGGAGCATCCAGAAAACTGGTATGCTTTTGTCAGCCGCCTGCTGGTCAATGCAGGTTTTGGAACCTACACCCGGTTTGCGTTTTGTCCGTCTGATGCCTGTGATACGCTTTCTCCAACACCAAAGAGAAAGGGGACACCTCCATGACAAAACACACTAACCCGGAAGAGACTGCCGCCAGACGGATGCGGCTGATCACACCACTGCTTGATCCTTCCCTGGATCCGGCGCGGATCATTGAATTAAAAAAAGATATCTGTAACAGGGAAGATATTTCCTACCGTACCATCAGCCGATACCTTGATGCCTATCTTACGAAAGGGTTTAACGGGCTGAAACCCAAGGTTTCCTATCATCAGAAAGAATCTAAGCTGCCGGAAGATTTCCCCCAGCTTTTGGAGGAAGCCATCATCCTGCGCAGGGAATGCCCGACGCGCAGTGTCAATGACATCATCCGGATCCTTGAACTGGAGGACCGGGTGGCACCCGGTCTGCTCTGCCGTTCCACGCTGCAGCGCCATATGCAGGCAAAAGGCTATGGAATGAAGCAGGTAAAGCTTTATACAAAACAGGGCGTTGCGTCCAGACGCTTTCAAAAACAGCACCGCTGTGAACTTTATCAGGGAGATATCAAGTATGGTCCGTACCTGCCCATAGGTAAGAACGGAGAATCAAAACAGGTCTATCTCTCTGTGTTCATCGATGACGCAACAAGATATATCGTCGCCGCGCGCTTCTACGATAACCAGAAGGTGGACATCATTGAAGACACCCTGCGGATGGCGGTCATGCGTTATGGAAAGCCTGACGCGATCTATGTTGATAACGGAAAACAGTACCGTTCCGAATGGCTCACAAAAGCCTGCAACAGGCTGGATATACGCCTTCTTTTTGCGAAACCCTATCATCCCGAGGGAAAAGGCAAGGTTGAAGCTTTCAACCGCCGCATCGATTCCTTTCTTTCGGAAGTGGCGCTTCAGAGACCACAGACACTGGAAGAACTTAACCACCTGCTGGATATCTGGATCAATGAACACTATCACAAGAGTATTCATCATTCCCTGAACGGGATAACACCGGAAACAGCATTCCGCACAGACAGCCGGGTACTGCGTTTTGTTCCTGCTGATGTATGCGCTGAAGCCTTTCTGCATACCCAGGAACGCGGAGTTGATAAGACGGGATGTCTTAGCTTTCAGGGTAAAAAATATGAAGCAGGCATGCAGCTGGCCGGGCGTAAAGTTGAAGTCTTTTACGATCCGACCTGGACGGATGAGATCGAGATCCATCATAACGATTTCGCCCCGTTTAAAGCAAAACTTCTTACTATCGGTGAACACTGCGGTATCCGTCAGGAACTGTCTGAAGAGCTCAGGCCTCTGACAGCAGATCACTCCCGTATGCTGGAAGGACTGAACAGACAGAACACTACCAACCGTACAAAAACGGCTGTCGCGACAACTTTCCGCAGGCAGGGAACGGAGGCTTCCCATGTATGAAGGATTCTTTGGAATGAAAAATACTCCGTTCATGGCAAACATCCCCAGTGATGCACTGTATATGTCCAGCATGCTGGACGAAACCCTTGGCAGGCTGGAATTCGTTGCCCAAAAGCAGTTGTTTGCGGTAGTCACAGCCGATGTTGGATGCGGAAAAACTACCGCGCTGCGGCGTTTTGTATCAGAACTGGACAAGGACAGATATGTTGTGCTCTATCTTTCCGATTCAAAACTGACTCCCCGCTGGTTTTATAAAGGACTGTTGGATCAGCTTGGAGTGGAATCGAAGTTCTATCGAGGTGATGCCAAACGCCAGCTTCATCAGCAGCTGGAGATCATCCGCGGTGTCCAGCACCGGAATGTCATAACTATTGTGGATGAAGCTCATCTGTTGGCGAAAGAAACATTGGAAGAGATCCGTTTTTTATTAAACTACCGGATGGATTCCATGAACCCTATGGGTCTGATCCTGACCGGTCAGAACGAACTCTGGGATAAACTGAAACTGCAGCGTTATGCCGCGATCCGTCAGCGGATCGATATTAAATGTGAGATTCCCCAGTATGACCGATCTCAGACTCAGGAATATATTCAGGCACATCTGCAGTATGCCTCCGGCATGCTCGATATCTTTACTGACAAAGCAGTCGATGAGATATATCAGTATTCTGCAGGTTCAGCAAGGGCGATCAACAAAGTCTGTACACACTGCCTGATGAACGCGGCACAGAGAAACAAAAAGCTGGTGGATGATTATACTGTTCGTGCAGTCATCGCCGGTGAATTACCTTGATATCCAGACCGCATGGCTCATGCGGTCTGAAAACAACATCGTCGCGGCAAAACTTGTGATCTGATTAAGGCAAGGCGCAAGAGCTGTTCGTGGACAGAGCTAGGGAGCAACAACATTCAGGACGGATTTTTAGGCAACAGGGATTGTGTATTATAATCACAATATGTTCGTTATAATTATTCTGAATACGTTCTACATTCTTTTTCTGATAGTGATATTTCATGTTTTGAATATCAACTTCAGCCTGATTTTGTCTGAATAATTGCAGATTAGTACCACAAGTTTTGGCTAGATCTTCATCATTGCTTAAAAAGGACTCATATTCATTAGACGAAATA
>JAGBGL010000151.1 GCA_017936025.1 Bacillota bacterium
AAGTCTTTCGAACGTCCTCTTTCTACTGTTGTGAGTTCGAACCATTCATCTATTTCTTTTGAAGCAAGATCTCCTTCATAAACAGTTTTTCCATCACATGTAATAACAAGCTGCATCTGTTCAATAAGGTCACTCGATTCTGTTTCTGTTTTGAAATACAGGATCACATCGCTGTCTGATACGTTCTTCATTTCAAGCACATCTTCAAAACTGTCGCCTGCCATAAAGTGATCGAAATTAGTGAACAGATCTTCTGTTTCAGATTCGAGTCCGTTATATGATGTATAGACAAACACAGGTGAAGGACCTTTTTCTTTTATAAGGTTGTAATCGATATTATCCTCAAGTTTTGCCTGCTGGATCTCAATAGTTCCCCATGGAATCAATTCTTCGAAATCCGGTTCGAAATTCAGTTCCTGTACGGCATCGACTGAAACTTTGATCCTGAATCCGCTTGCTGTTTCTTCTGTCCATTCAGCAGGTACATGAAAACCTGTGAACAGATCCGAACTTTCTCCCGTTTCTAAGATCCTTGTGAGATAGAAGTATTCACCCCTCTGGACCCATTCCGGATTGATACCGTATACATTGTCAAGAGTAATCGGCATCGGTGTTTCTTCATCCATCATGATGTCAACTTTAACTCTGACATAGGCATCTGCTCTGAGATTTGTTACTCTGGGTATGTAGCTGACATCCTGATCCGGCATCACTTCCCCCGGGATTGCCGGTATCTCCCCTTCTGCAGTTATCTGATACTGCTCTATATTTACATCCACTTTTCCTGTCTGGAACTTATTTGTAAAAGATATCTCATAAGCCCGGGCTGCATAGACCATACCTATACATCCCGCAGCTACAATAATACTGATAAACAATATGCTTCCCCTTTTTTTCATAATCGCTACTCAACTCCCTTATTTCCGGATATAAAAAATGCTCCCAGGGGGGAGCATTTAATGTTTGTCTATTATTTACGATACCATGCTAACACATGTATTTTTCCGCTGCAGTACCATATTGATCTAAAAATCATTTTTTAACTTGCAGTCTCATAATCCGGAAAATCTTCACCGAGATTCACTGCCACACCATACACAAAACGCTGAGTCCACCGTTTCATAGTACTGGCACTGATCCCATACTTATTTTCCAGAAGATCATACGCTACATTCCTCGCAGTATGTTCAAACACTGCGTTTCTGTATTCCTCATTTACACATTTTTCAAGAGCATCATCAATGTTTTCAATATAATACTCCGCGGTTGCTCTGTTCACCGAATCAAAATCACGTAAAATCGTTTCACTCCGGCTGTTTACCGCATCTACAACACACTTGTAAAAATCATAAGACTGTATCGTTTTAACGATTTTAGCGTAAATCGGTTTTGGCAGCTTATATGCTGACTTCTTACTCTGATAATAATCTTTCATGTTTAACCCCTTTTCCCATTATCCAACGGCCCTTTTGGATATTTTTACCATATCAAATTTTACATTTATTGTCAATCATATCAAATAAAATATATAAAAAGGACAGAGCATATACTCTGTCCCGATAAACTAAATACAATATTCTTTTATAATTGCTTCCGCAACTCTGATTCCATCAACCGCTGCAGAAGTTATACCTCCCGCATACCCCGCACCTTCGCCTGCAGGATACAATCCTTTTACTTCAGACTGGTAACTCTCATCTCTTATAATACGCACCGGAGATGAACTGCGGCTTTCAACAGCAGTCAGCACAGCTGAAGGATCATCAAAGCCTTTCAGCTTGCGTCCCAGATAAGGCATCGCTTCATTCATTGCCTGAACTGCAAACTCCGGCAGAGATGCCTCAACAGAAGTTCCACCTGAAGAAAATTCTCCCCAGCTGCATTTCGGCGGATTACCATTCTGATACGCCAGCTTTTCATATTTTTCCTGAAAGTCAACACCTGCAAGAACATCATCAGAATCAAAATCTGAAGTCCTGACATCAACAAGCAGAGCGCTGTTTGCATACTCTCCGTCTCTTGCACTGTAGCTCATGCCGTTCGTTACGGTCATACCTTCAGAAGAAGCAGACATGATCACTTCACCTCCCTGACACATGCAGAAAGTATATACCCCTCTGCCGTTTTCACAGTGGTGATTGAGTTTGTATTCCGCAGGTCCCAGAACTTTTGCCAGTTCAGGATCTCCATACTGCGCCTTATCGATCCATACCTGAGGATGCTCGATACGCACACCAATAGAAAACTGTTTCTGTTCCATCGGAAGCTCTCTTTTCTTCATCATTCTGAATGTATCTCTTGAACTGTGTCCCAGAGCCAGGATCACATGATTAGTTTCGATCACTTCATTTCCATTAACTTCAACGGCTTTGACCGCACCGTCTTCAATGATCAGGTCAGTTACCCTGCTTTCAAAGCGTACCTCCCCGCCCAGTTCAATGATCTGATTCCTTATATTAACGACCACTTCACGGAGGACATCTGTCCCGATATGCGGTTTCTGCTTATACAAAATCTTAGGATCTGCGCCGGCATCCACAAATGTCTGCAGAATATGTCTTATTCGCGGATCTTTGATTCCTGTAGTCAGTTTTCCATCCGAAAAAGTTCCTGCACCGCCTTCACCGAATTGGACATTTGAAACCTCATCAAGTTCACCTGTTTTCCAGAAGTGTTCAACATCTGCAACACGCTGCTTCATCGCACGGCCTCTTTCAAGCACTACCGGCTTATATCCCTGCTGTGCAAGGATCAGTGCTGCAAAAATTCCACATGGCCCGAATCCTACGATTACAGGTCTATGATCAATTTTAATGCTTCCGGGCTGGACATGTTCGTAAGCCAGCTCAGGTGCCAGCGGTAATTTCAGTTTCTTTTCAGATTCAAAATCAACCGTATACACCAGTGAAATATTATCCTTTCTGCGTGCATCGATCGACTCTCGTCTGATGACCCAGTCAGAAATTTCTGCTCCTGTTTTCTTTTTTATTATATCCGGGATCCTGCTAACAGGCTGCCCCGGTTTAAGTTTAATCTGATTGATTCTATAATACATCAGCCATTGCCTTTCCTGCTTTTATTCCTGTGATCCACGCATTCTGCAGATTATATCCTCCGCATGGACCGTCATAATCTATTACTTCTCCGGCAAAATAAAGATCATCGACAATTCTGGACTCCATAGTATCCATATTTATCTCATCCAGCTTCACGCCGCCTGCAGTACACTGCGCGACCTTCCATCCTTTTGTTCCTGTGATGCCAAGGCGGAAGCACTTAACAGCCTCTGTGAGTTTACACAAATCAATTTTCTGTGCACTTGCAACATTCAATGTATCAAATATATATCTTCGCAGCTGCTGCGGAAGTATTGAAATAAGCAGATTTTCAGGACTTCCAAGGTCCAGCTGCATTCTCTTTATCAGCATATTTTCCAGCTGTTCATGTCCCACTTCAGGCAGAAAGTCAATTTCAGCAGAATAACGTCTGATACCTTCTGCAAAAGCCTCTCCGTCCTCCAGCTTGATGAATCTGCTGAGATTCATCACACAGATACCTGAAATCCCGTCTTCATTGAACTGGACTTCTCCGGCTTCTTCCTGTATCACAGAGCCGTCTTTCAGAAGTTTTACAAGCGCTTTTACGCGCACACCTTTCAGCATTTTCAGGTCCTCATGCACTTCTATTCCGGTCAGGACCGGAGCCAGCCTTGCAACTGTGTGTCCGAAAGACTTTGCGATCGCATAACCGTCACCGCTGGTTCCGAACTGTGGTGCTGCCTTGCCGCCTGTTGCGATCAGAATTTTTTTTGCAGTTATGCTTTCTTTATTTGTTTTTATGCGGAAGCAATTATCCTTTTTTTCTATTTTCTCCACAGTACAATCCGTACGGATTTCAACACCTGCTGATTCTGCAGCATTTACAAGTGTATAAACAACATCTTTTGCCTGCGAACAATAAGGATATACCCTTCCTTCTCCATCAGTACGCGTATATACGCCTAATTCTTCAAAGAAAAGCAATGTATCATTAACATCTGTGCAATGAATATTTGTGAGATTGCATTTGCCGTTTCCTGTTGCAGCCAGTTTGCGGCCCGGAACATCTTTCTTTTCGATAATCATTACAGAATTATTCTTTTGTTTTCCTGCAGCAGTTACAGCAGCTGCCAATCCGGATGCACCTGCTCCGATAATACAGATATCCAGCATCTTTTCTCCTTTTAGATATAATTAAAACATTAACTAAATTATTGTACCATAAAAAGCATATGAATACCATATAACTCCAATTGAACAGATCATGATTTAGTGTTATTATATTATAGATTATATTTTCAAAAGGGAAAATAAAGGGGAAAAAATGTTCAAACTAATCTGGAAGCTAATCAAACTGATATTTTCAATCTGCATAATAGCAGGACTGATCACTGCCGCTTGTGTCGGCTATGCCGGCTTCATTGAACCCAAAAGGCTTACTGTAAATGAGGTTACAGACGTAAGCTACTCAATGCAGCAGCCTATTACAGTCGCTGTTTTCGGCGATACACATTTCGGATTCAATTACACGACCGAAGATTTTCAGAAAGTCATCGATGAGGTAAATTCCAATCCTCCCGATGTACTTATCTTTGCCGGTGACCTCATTGATAATCTGGAAGAAAATCCTGTAGATACAGCGCTGATTTCAAGCAAACTTTCTGAAATGAAAGCTAATATCGGAAAATACGCTGTGTTCGGAAATCACGATTATGGCGGCGGAACTGAATTTAAGTATGAAGCAATTATGAACGCCGGAGGTTTCCGCGTTCTGAAAAATGAAATCATCACGTTCAGCGAGTATAATCTCCGCCTGATCGGAATCGATGATGTACTTATCGGCTACGGCGATCCGTCTGTAGCAAACAAAGCTGCCGGCGATATGTATAATCTGGTGATATGTCACGAACCTGATGTTATTGATTCAATTCTGAATTCCAATACCGATTATATGGTTGCCGCACATACACATGGCAAGCAGATCCATCTGCCGTTCCTCAATAACGAATACATGCCTTCATATGGACAGAAATACATAAAAGGTGAATACCGCCTCAGCAATAATGCCGGAACTGTTGTATATGTAAATTCCGGGCTTGGAACAACCAGGATACCTGCCCGCTTCGGCGCACCTCCTGAACTGACATATCTGTATATTACCAACAGCAATTAAAAAATGACCCATTTTCATGGGTCATTTCTTTATTTCCATTGTTCTTCTGTTTTCTGTTCAAATTCTATATCGACCGGAGTTTCTTCATCAGAAGCTACTTCTTCAGTTTCCAATGTATCTTCTTCAATTTCTTCGGCCGGGTCCGCCGCAGGTTCAGATTCTGACATTTCCTCCTCTGCCTGTTCTTCTGTTTCATCAGCTGCAGATTCTTCAATATGTCCGATAGTCAGCGCATTGATTATATCGTCAAGCATGATTTCTTCCGGCTCGATTTCTTCTGTACTTACTTCAGGTAAATCTGCGTTTAAAACTTCAGCAACCGGTGCATCTGCAGCTTCCTGAAGATTCTCTGCATTTTCTCTTAAATCATCCAGCGTGATTTCATCAGTTTTTACAACTTCGTCGCCTACTTCCAGCACTTCTCCCTCCGGTACCGTCTGAGACACTGCCGCTGCTGCAAGGGCAGCTTTCTTTTTCTGTGCCTTAGTCATAGGCTTTCTGATCTGGATCTTGATCATTTTAGCCTTAGGTTTATCTTCTTTCTTTTCATGCGGCATATGTATACCGAGTTCAAGGAAACCGATACCCTGAACAAAGAAAATGATTCCAAGCAGGATCGCGATCGGCAGATTTGCAGTCATCGGATTTACAAAGGCATATATACCTATGAAAATACCAATCAGACCGATAAGCATAGTCCATATAAAGTTTGACTTTTTCTTGGACGGATTGATCATTGTAGCAACTACAAAACGCAGTACACCGGAGAACATTACCCACAGACCGAATACCATAGGAATTGCCACGTCCGCCGCAATAAGGCTGGCCTGTACAAGAATACCGAGAATGAATGTAATCAGCGCCTCCGCAAAGATCCATCCGTTATTATCAGTTCTGTCTTTTCTTCCCCACCAGTATGAAACAATCTGGATAGCACTGCTGATGATCATTACCAGACCAAGAACAAATGCCAGTGCAAGAAAAGTCTCACCTGAATTAGCAAAACAGAAAAGCCCCGTCAGTACCAGCATTACACCACTTATAATCGTTAATAATCTCAAAACTTTTTATCCTCCTAATCAGCTGCAGTTTTTTTACCAGATTTCATCAAATTCGCTGGTAACAGGCTCTGCATCTTCTGTAACATCAATACTCTTTTTAGGAACGATATCGAAAATCTTAACCAGTGCAAATACTGCTGTCGCTCCGATAAATATAATTCTTAAGATGTTGTTTACTCTTTTTAATGTTTCAAGCATCTCATTTACCCTCTTTCTATAAATAAGATTACGGCTTTGCCGTGTAATTTATTAACAATATTGTACCACAAACCGGCCCATATTTCTATAGATGTGAGTACAAAATTCATATATAATGTAAATATGGACAGAATCATTTTACATTGTGACATGGACAGCTTTTTTGCTTCCGTCGAGTTACTCGACTATCCTGAATTACGAGACAAACCTGTGGCTGTTTGCGGAAATCCCGAAAACCGCCATGGTATTATATTGGCAAAAAACACTCCTGCCAAAAAGTTTAAAGTCCGTACTGCAGAAACCGTATGGCAGGCACTCAAGAAATGTCCTGATCTCATACTGCTTCCGCCTCATCATGAAAAATACAAGGAATACAGTATAAAAATCAATGAAATATACCAGCGGTTTACAGACATGGTCGAGCCTTTCAGTATCGATGAATCCTGGCTCGATGTGACCGCATCCCAGAATCTTTTCGGCACTGGAAAAGAAATCGCAGATACTATCCGCGAAACCATCAGAACAGAACTCGGACTGACTGTTTCCATCGGAGTTTCCTACAATAAAATCTTTGCCAAAATGGGAAGCGATTATAATAAACCCGACGGAACTACAGTAATCAGCAGAGATAATTACAAAGATATACTATGGCCAATGGACATCCGTGACATGTTCTTTGTCGGCAGTGCAACAGCCGATAAGCTGAACAGAACCGGCATACGCACGATCGGCGATCTTGCCTGCAGCAGCAGATCCATGCTGACTTCTCTTCTGGGTAAGCACGGCGGCATGCTGTACGACTACGCCAACGGCTGCGATGACAGTCCTGTCAGACTCTTCTCTGAACGGGAGAAGATCAAGTCTGTCGGCAACGGCACTACATTCAGCCGCGATCTTGTAGGCATCAATGATATAAAGACTGCTGTCACATCACTTGCAGACACAGTTGCAAGCAGGCTCAGAAAATATCAGATGAAATGCTACGGTGTCAAAGTAGACATTAAAGATCCAAGTTTCAAAGTGATTTCCAGGCAGAAGCAACTGACTGCACCTACAAATCTGGAAGAAGATATTTTCAGGGCTTCCGTAGAAATTATAGAATCTTCATGGAATATGAAAGACCCGATAAGACTTCTCACCATCACCGGAATCAACCTTTGCGGTGAAGATGAAGATGTACAGCTTTCACTTTTTGATACGGAAAACAGAAACAGTGAAAAAGGTGAAAAAATGGAACGTGCCATGGATGATATCCGAAAGAAATTCGGTGATACTTCCATCACCTTCGGGCGTATACTTAAAAACGATATCGGACTTCAGGATAAGAAAAAATAAAGGATCCTCTCACTTTTATGAGACGATCCTTTTTTCTATTTCGCGTTGATATTTATATATTCTGCTCTCGTTTTACTGTACATGATTTTCTGGCTTCCATATAATCCGTAATATCCGGACATCATGAAGCTTACACTGCAGGCTATTCCAAAGAATATGAGACCTTCGGCGCCGAACAGTTCGATTCCCAGAAGAATAGATGCCATAGGACAGTTTATTACTCCGCAGAAAGTTGCTACCAGTCCGAGTGCAGCGCCGAATCCCGGGTCGAGCCCGATCAGACTTCCCGCACAGCACCCCATAGTCGCTCCTATAAAGAAAGTCGGAACAATTTCTCCGCCTTTAAATCCGCAGCCGATAGTTACTGCTGTGAACAATATCTTCACAAGGAACATCCACCAGTCAGCTTCTCCTTCCCGCGCTCCGAATATCACATGCATGCCTGAACCGTTATAATTTCCTGACGGGAACAGAAACGACAGCCCTATCAGGATCAGTGCCCCTGCAATAATCCTTGCAAACGGGTTTTTAAAGAATTTCTCGAACAGGTCATCTGTTCTGTCCATCATGAAGATATACAGTATACTGAGCAGTGCACAGAAAAGTCCGAGCAATACTACTCTTCCTATATTCAGCCATGTAAACTCAGGTATAGCATATGTAAAGCTTATCTCTGTACCATATCCGAAGACTCCGGAAATCACATACGCAGTCAGTGCAGAAACAAGACACGGCACAAGACCCACGTAATATATTACACCTACACTGATAACTTCCAGCGCAAAGAACACTGCTGTCAGAGGTGTTCCGAAAAGTGCTGAAAACACTCCGCTCATTCCCGCAAGCACAATCAGTGACATATCTTTTTCATCTAGCCTGAACAGTCGTCCCACATGTGTCCCTATGCTTCCGCCCAGCTGCAGCGCAGCACCCTCTCTTCCGGCCGAACCGCCGAGAAGATGCGTTATCGCAGTACTGATAAAAATCAGAGGTCCCATTCTTACGGGGATATCTGTTTCCGTTCTTACCGACCCGATTATTCGGTCAGTCCCTGCCCCTGTGGTCATCCCTGCCACAGAATAAAGGCCTGCTATAACCAGCCCTCCCACAGGCAAAAGAAATACCAGCCATGTATGTCCTGCCCATATTACATTGGCATATTCAACAGCTGCACGGAAGGCAGTACCTACAACTCCGCTGATGATACCCACTATGCCGGCAATAATTATCCATTTCAAAAAACTCTTAACGAATCCTGCCGGTTTTTTCATAAATTCAGTAAAGTTCTCTTTCATACTTATTTTGCCAAAATGTGCGCCAGTTCATAAAGATCCATGTCAAATTCCCGATTCATCGACAGTGCTTCTTCCAGGTCATAAGCAACTATATCATTGCCGCAGATGCCGATGGCCTTGCTGCTTTCATCGTTGTATAACAGATCAACAGCCTTTTTAGCCGTACGGCTTGCCAGCATTCTGTCTTTTGCAGTCGGAGTTCCGCCTCTCTGCAGATATGCCAGTGTGACAGTTCTGGTTTCCTGAGCAGTGCGGTCTTCTATTTCTCTGGCCATCTCGTTGACATCCATATCAACACCTTCAGCCTTGATTATGATGCCGTGGAGTTTTCCTCTGTTATGCCCCTGGATCATTCTGCGGCATAAATTCATCATGTCGAATCTGACTTCAGGTACCAGTATAGCGTCCGCGCCGCCTGTGATACCGGCATGAAGCGCAATATCTCCGCAGTGTCTTCCCATGACTTCAATGATAGTAGTTCTGCGGTGCGCAGATGATGTATCACGTATTCTTGTAACCGCATCCAGTACAGTATTTACTGCCGTATCAAAACCTATTGTAAAATCAGTGTATCCCAGGTCATTGTCGATCGTTCCCGGAAGCCCCATTACAGCGATCCCTCTCTTTGCAAGTTCCAGACCGCCTTTAAGAGAACCGTCGCCGCCTATGACAACAAGGCCTTCGATCCCGAAAGTTTCCAGGACCTTCACAGCATGTTCCTGTCCTTCAGGCGTGCGGAAACGGTCGCTTCTTGCAGTGCTGAGGATCGTGCCCCCTCTGTGCAGGATATCGCCCACAGAAGCCAGCGTCATAGGATGTATTGCACCATCCATCAGACCTTCATATCCTCTGTCGATCCCGTATACTTCCATTCCTTTTGCGATACCGCAGCGAACCACTGCTCTTACAGCAGCATTCATGCCCGGAGAATCACCGCCGCTTGTTAATACTCCAATTTTTCTCATAATTATTTCCTCTATACTTTCAGATTTTCAGCGCCTACGAGTGCTCTGATCTTTCCGCAGAAAATATCATCAGGGTTTACCCAAAGATCCTGATTTGTCTTCATGGCTTTCCCCTTCATATAAATGATAACAGGTGTGTCACCTTTGTGCTTTGTCAGTATATCTCTGATCAGTTCGATTCCTCCTGTCATGTCATCCGGAATACGTATTTTCACAGGAGGCTTGTCAGAAACAGGCTGCACGGGCTGTCTTGCCGCAGGATCATTAGCTGCTCTGGCCGCGTTCTGATTCATTTCTCTGAGATCCATGACTTCATTCGCCAGCAGTTTAGGAACTTCTCCTTCTTTGAAATTGATCGTACCCTTAACAACCAGCAGTGCATCTTCTTTTATGATCTGCGCACTCTTTTCATACACATTCGGGAATACAACAACTTCAACATTGCCCATCAGGTCTTCCATATCAACGAACGCCATCATCTTGCTGTTCTTTGTCACCAGCTGCTTTTTACCTGTGACTATACCTGCCATAGTAGCACGCATACCGTCAAAGATTTCTGTATTTACACTGTGGCCGGTTTCTTCATCATCCTGTACGTGCGCCAGATCCTCAGATGTTATGCTGATCATTCTGCTGATCTGCTCTTCATAATCCTTCAGAGGATGATCTGAAATATACACTCCCAGCATTTCTTTTTCCATGCTGATGAGCACATCTTTAGGGAAGTTCTCAACATCCGGGAGTTTTCCGCCGGTCTGTTCCGTTTCCATATGTTCTGCACTGAGCTGGAACAGGGACATCTGTCCTTCGATGTTTTTCTTTGATTCATTCTGTGCAGATTCTATCAGTCTTTCATAAACCGCCATGTGTGCAGCTCTGTTTTCATCAAGACTGTCCAGAGCTCCTGCCCTTATAAGGCTTTCCATGGCTTTCTTGTTCACAAGGTGAATATCCAGATTGCTGATCAGCTGAAAAATATCTTTAGGAAGCCCCTTTTCACTCCGCGCTCTGACGATGGCATCGATCGCGCCTTCCCCGACATTTTTTACACCCAGAAGTCCGAATCTGATCTTGCCGTCTTTTACAGTAAATTTCTTGCCGCTTTCATTTACATCAGGAGGCAGTACTTCGATACCCATTTCATTACAGTTTCTGATGTATTTCGCGATTGATGCCGAATCACCCATAACACTTGTCATCAGCGCAGCCATAAATTCCACAGGATAATGATGCTTCAGCCATGCTGTTTCATACGCGATAACCGCATAAGCCGCAGAATGTGATTTATTGAATGCATACTCTGCAAAGCTAACCATCTGATTAAAGATTTCCTCGGCAATATTTTCAGGGATGCCGTTTCTCACACATCCTGCGATTTCAACATTGCCATTATCATCTAGCTTGCCGTGGATAAAATATTCCTTTTCCTGCAGCATTACATCCATCTTCTTCTTACCCATAGCACGGCGAACCAGGTCAGAACGTCCATATGAATATCCGCCCAGATCACGCACGATCTGCATTACCTG
>JAGBGL010000152.1 GCA_017936025.1 Bacillota bacterium
AGACTTGTATCCTGCAGTAATATCTACACCTTCAGCTGCATATCTGGCTGAGAATGTATTCTTATGATCCTTAGTTAAATCTCCTTTTATTATTAAATATATTACTTTTATATTCCATTCGTCCGGACAATTCCTTTAATACAGGCCGGACATTATGATTCCGGGTGATAAGCCTCACCCATTGCACAGCGTACTGTTATTCGAAAAACAGTCCGTTCAGAGTCATTGGATCAATATATTCGCCATCCTTATAAACACGCATGTTTCCGGAAGCAACTTCATCGATCAGCATAACATTGCCTTCTGCATCATAACCGAACTCAAACTTAATATCATACAGTTCCAGACCTTTTTCTGCTAAATCATCAGCAACGATTTTAGTAATCGCCTGAGTCTGCTCTTTCAGAGAATCATACTGTTCAGCAGTCATAACGCCTAAATCCACAAGACCGTCTTTTGTTACAAGAGGATCGCCTAAAGCATCATTTTTGAAAGTAGTTTCTACATAATATGGCAGTTCCTGTCCTTCAGTGCAATATTCGTTATAACGGCGGAAGAAAGAACCAACAGCTCTGCGGCGGCAGATAACTTCCAGACCTTTTCCGAAAACTTTTGCAGGGAGAACTTCCATTGTTGTATTTACTAAATCTGCATCAACATAGTGTGTTCTGATACCTGCGGCATTAATTTTTTCGAAGTAGTAAATGCTCATACGCAGATTCACATCGCCAACACCTTCAATAGTTAATCCAACTGCATTTTCACCTGGATCAAAGACTCCGTCTTTACCTGTACAGTCATCTTTGAATAATAACAGGCAGTTACCATTTTCAAGTTCATATACGTTCTTTGTTTTGCCGGTATACAGCAGTTTCAGATCTTTCATAAATAATACCTCGTTTCTTTAAATTATCTCCATGATATATTACCACTTATTAATCATCACTTTAATTAATATATTTTATACTATAACAGAAGCCTTGTAAAGTACACCCACTTATCTGCTCAGCTGTCTGTTATGCACTATATCTTTTTCTTTTCTTATCAAATAACCATCCGATCAGCAGGCCTGTAGCAAAGATTATCAGATAGTACGCTACAGCGATCCTGTGAGCAAATACAGCAGCGATTACCATGATCAGGCAGCCGCAGATAGACAGGGCCGGCATGATAAAACTCTTGAATACATTCCACTCTTTTTCCTTCTTCATGATCATCAGGAAGATAGGAATATACATTGCATAAATTGTGATTACCGGCAGTTCGGAGCTGTCAAAGCAGAATGGTCCGAACCAGCCTTCCGTAAGGTTTGCACCGTAGAAGTACAGCAGCCAGAATGCTACCAGCAGCACACCCATGATCCCGGAATTTACAGGCATATTTACAACAGGGTCAACCTGTTTCATGATGTCAGGTCTCGGGCCATTGCCTCTTATTGCGATGGAGTATAATCCTCTTACAGATGCTACCATCAGTCCGTTCAGAGTTCCCAGACAGGAAATAACGATAAACACGAACAGAAGTGTTCCCGCAATATTAGAGAACACGCTTGCGAATGCGATTCTCGCACCTGATTCGCCGCCTTCCATCATCACAGCATTCTCAACGGCTCCTGCCAGGCCGACATAGTACAGAATATATGTAACCATAACGATCAGAGTACCGATAACCAGCGCTCTCGGAAGATTCTTTTTAGCGTCTCTGATTTCAGAGTTGATGGAAGTCGCAATCACCCATCCTTCATATGCAAAAGAAGTAGCACATACAGCAGTAAACAGCATGTATCCTTTACCGCCCAGTTCAGCTGCCGGAACAGCAACTTCTGTAAAGTTATGAATCAGCAATCCGCTGGACATTCCCTTGATCGTTCCGAATACTGCCATAAGCAGCAGCGGTATCATTTTTATGACTGTAGTAGACACCTGGAATTTTCCTGCCATCACAGGAGCCAGTGTGTTCATGGCAAAACTTGCCACCATCAGAAATCCGGCGATAACCATACATGAACCGCCTGTGATATCCCATCCCAGCAGTACACATAAATATCTGGAAGATACCCATGCCAGTACAGAAGTCATTGCAGGGAAGTAAATCACAGTCATGAACCATCCCAGATAATAGCCGTATCTTTCACCCAGCATTGCTTCAGCATAGTCAACGACTCCGTTTACCTTCTCATACTTTGTTGCCATTACAGAAAATGTATAGGCGCATACTACCATGATCAGGCCGCCAATGATCCATGCCAGGATTCCGATTTTCATATCTCCGCCTGTACAGTTGAGGATCTTCTCAGCTTTAAAGAATACCCCGCTTCCGATTACAATGCCTACAACCATCGTGATGGCCGTAATAAGTCCATATCTCTTATTCAGCTCCATTTTTTCCCGTCTATCTCCTTATCTCTGTCTGTTCTTCTTCTGATGTCTTATCAGCAGCACAACCGTCATGCCCAGAATAATGACCCATTTGAAAATGTTTGCTGTATGGCCTTCCTGATAAGCGCCGATACCCATAAAAATGCATATCAGCATGATTATAACCATTATAATAGTATCTCTGTGTTTAAATAATTTCATTTCTTCCTCCAAATTTATTTTGTATTCAGTCCCTCCAGCTCTCCGAGCAGCTGGGCTACTTTTTCAACATCGTCTTTCTTGAACGCCTTTGTGATATCTGCTTCCAGTTCCTGTTTTTTCTTATCGATTTCCAGATATTCGTGATCAAAATATTTATCATATACCATCTTACGGAACTTTCTCGCTCTCACGCGGCGAACTGTATTATCCTCCACAAGCAGCACATAATCTGCACAGTTTGCCACCAGATAGAAGTCATGGCTTACCATGAGCACAGTTCCTTTATACTCTGTAATTGCATTTTCCAGGGCGACCTGTGCATATATGTCCAGATGGCTCGTAGGCTCGTCCAGAATAAGAAGTTCTGCACCGGAACCCGCCACCATTGCGATCTGCAGCAGGTTCTGTTCTCCTCCTGACAGCTGTCCGATCCTCTGATCAAGTATATCTCCTTCAAGGCAGTACCCGGCCAGATAGTTCTTAATGCTTTCTCCGCTTCCGAATCCTGCATCCTGCATTACCTGATAAACAGTTCTGTTTTCATCCAGATCTCCGCCGAGCAGCTGTGACAGGCATGCGTATTTCGTGTCCGGATCTATCTTGATCGATGGATGGTCATTCCTGAGGATATCACTTACAAGTGTTGTTTTTCCGGTACCGTTCCCTCCTACGATTGCAACCTTCTCGCCGGCTTTGACTTCAAAACTAACATCTGTCAGCAGGCTTTCGTCAAACGAAACCTTATAATCTTCAACACTGATAACAGTTTTCGGTTCATCAGAAGCCGGCACATCTTCATCTTCGCCTGCCGCGTTCAGATCCACTTCCGGCAGAACGATCTGCGGTTCCCGCACTTCGATGAACGGTGCTTTTATCTCTCTTGCCATCAGTCTGTCAAGCTGAGACTGCTTTGCATTTACGGCTGCACCGATCACAGGGTTTACCATCAGTGTTGCTCTTCGTCTCAGGATGTTTACCATTTCCTGAGTACGCTCAACTTCTTCCTGATGCTCTATAGCCTGTATCTTAAGTTCCAGCTTGCCTTCCAGCTGCGCACATCTGTATTCCGGATATGTTCCGTCAAATTCCTGAATATCGCAGTCTTCCAGGTGCAGTATCTTATTGAAGCAATGGTTCAGCAGGTATCTGTTGTGTGTTACGACCAGCAGAGTCCCTTTATAACTGTTGATCAGCTGACTGAGTCCATGCAGATTTGCAAAATCCAGGAACACATCGGGTTCGTCCAAAACCAGCAGGTTCGGAGCCAGGAGCATCTCTCTGACGATCTGCAGCAGTTTGTATTCACCGCCGCTGATATGTGCCACTTTCGTGTCTGCAAGGTCTGTCATGCCCGCAGTATACAGCTGTTTGCGTATATTGCTTTCATAGTTGTCGCCGTCCATGGATTCGTTCAGATCAAGCAGCGCCTGATATTTTTCAAAAGCAGCTTCCATGTCCTCTGCAGTTGCCATTTCTTCGCACACTGCTGCGATCTCATTCTGGATATCCAGGAATCTCTGACACAGGTATTCGAATACCGTGCAGTCCTGTGATTTGTCCCTCACGCTGAACTGGCTGGCATATCCGACACGGCATTCATCCGCCTTCACGATCCTGCCGTCGAACCAGTATTCATCAGTATTGATTATCATGTCGACCAGCGTTGATTTGCCGGATCCGTTGCTTCCGATAAGAACAGCATGCTGTCCTGTTTCCAGCGTGAACGAAATATCTTCATATAAATCTTTTGCAGGAAAACCATGTGTAAGTTTTTCTACGCGAATCATTCTATTCTCTCCTCTTATATAATTTCCTTATTGAAATGTCCTCTCGTGTCAGTTTCCTGATCGAACAGTGACTTACTCATAGAGCCGTCAAGTTTCATTTTTGCATCTCTGATCACTTTGGCAGTCTCTTCATACGACTCTGTTGTAAAGTTCAGTCTGAATGCTTCTACTCCTTCGATATACGGCATTTCGTCCAGCAGATTCAGGACCTTTCCATTGAGGATAGTTGTAAGACAATCATTATTCTCCCGATCGTCATGCGTCAGGATAGGGAAGTGCCCGTATTCATCCTCTATTTCAAACTGGTGTGTTCTGCACTTGCCGCACTGCCCCATCTTTTTCAGAGGACAATATTTAGTAACGAGCAGCGGTGCTCTTCCGTAAACGATCATTTCCAGCGCAGGATAACCATCATTTGCCTCGCAGTAAGCTTCCAGCAGATCGCTGATCTGTTTTCTGTTCAGCTCATAAGAAAGTGTTACTCTCTTTGCTCCCAGTCTGTGAAGTTCATAACATGCAGCAGAGTTTACTACATTCATGGAATAATCTGTAACGAACGGATTTGTATCTCTGTAACGGTATACTCCGCCGTAGCCGCCGATCAGCAATTCCCCTTCTCTGTCTTTATAACTGTTCTGATTTCTTCTGATAATGTTATCAAAATATATATCTTTTATGCCTGCCTTTACACATGCATCGTACTGTGCCTGTGTTGTTACGGAAGCCGTCAGATAAGAGTCCTTCTGCGGGAAGCTGATTTTTTCTTTTGCTTCCGGTTCCTTTGTTCTCTTCTGCTGAGCAGCCAGTTTTGCATCATATATCCCCTGTACGATTTCACGTCTCGCAGCATTCATGAGTTTTGCAGGGATAAACGCATTGTATTCTTCGAAGTGTACTTCGCCCAGTTCGAACACCGTATCATTCAGTCTATTGAACTGCTTTTCCACCTGTTCTTTCGTTGTCGGATTGTTTATGGCTTCTCCCAGAAGCTCTTCGCTTTCGTAAAAGTACTGCACGCCCAGGCCTTCTGCATCTATTACCAGCTTTGCATCAGGATAAGCATACACCTTGATATCAAGCGGGAAGCGTCTGAATTCCCTGTCCAGATTTTCTTCCAGTTCTTTGTAATAAAGATAATCCTTTGTTTTATATACGATATCTCCTGTGCTGAGTTTTTCTTTGATTTTTATGTAGCAGACATCTTTGGACTTGTTGATCAGGTCGCCGTTTCTGTCATACAGCTTTGTTGCAGACAGATTAACGTCTTCATTTCTGTGGTCGATTCTGATGATATCATGCTGATTCAGGACTCTGTTCAGAGTGATTTCATACATGCCCTTGTATGTCCCTGTTATTTTCCCTATTTCAAATCCGAAGTTGTTAGGTCTGCTGATGTTAGTGATATCCCTGATATCTTCACCGAACAGATAACCCTTTGTATAGGTTCTGTTGAAAGTCTTGTTCAGATCGTCTCTGTCGCCCCACTTTGCATTTCCGTCCAGTGCCGCTCTGTATTTGGAAACCACATTTGCAACATATGGCGGTTCTTTCATACGGCCTTCGATTTTCAGAGAATCAACATCCTTCAGCTGTTCTATATAGTCATAGCTGTTCAGGTCTTTTGTTGACAGTATATAACTTTCACCCAGAGATTCTCCTGTTGTAACATCGAACAATTCATAAGGCTTACGGCATGATCCCACGCATCTTCCGCGGTTTCCGCTGCGGTATCCTATCAGACCGGACATCAGACAGTTCCCTGAATAAGACACGCATAACGCACCGTGAACGAAAATTTCCAGAGGAATCTGCGCAATGCGCTTGATTTCCTTTACCTTATCGATGTTCACCTCTCTTGCCAGAACAACTCTGTCTGAGCCCATTTCTTTGCAGAGAAGCGTTCCTTCCACATCGTCTATCCCCATCTGCGTTGAGCAGTGGACTTCCATATCCTCAAAGTTATCTGCCGCATATCTGAACGCTGCCAGATCCTGTACGATCACTCCATCCACTCCCAGTTCATTGAGTTCATGCATCTGTTTTTTCATATCTTCGATTTCGTCTTCAAAAACGATAGTGTTCATCGTAACGAAAATCTTTACATTTCTGAGGTGCGCATATTCGATTGCCTCTGCCAGTGATTCCAGATCAAAGTTATTGGAATAAGCACGTGCACCAAATTTCTGCATTCCTAAATATATAGCGTCGCAACCATTTGAGATCGCGGCCTTTAAAGCCTCCATATTACCTGCCGGAGCTAATAATTCTGTCATCAATTGCCTCCTGTATTAAAGCACCTTATTTTTAAACATAAATTGACATAATATTATATCATAAAACAGCGTATCAAAAAACAGAAAAGAGGCATTTCTGCCTCTTTAAACTCATATTTTTTATGCTTCTTTTCTTTCAAAAGGTACCGGAATGATGCTTCCAAGATAAGCCGCTGCTGCCAGCGGGATTATTACTGTTACAGGGAAGCATAACAGTAACACACCGATGACCATCACAGGTTTTCTCATTATGTAACCGCACAGTGCCGCTGTCGTGACTGCTACCGCAAAGACAGGTTCAATTCCTATGATCATCGCCATTGCGAAGCCCATTGATACACCTGAGAAAATCACAGGGAAAATATGTCCGCCCTTCCATCCCAGATCGATACACAGATTTACCAGCACCAGCTTCAGTACTGTTATAAGTACCAGACCCGCTGCTGTTTCATTCTGCCACACTTCCATCAGCTCTCCCATCTGGTGTTCTCCTGAAAACATTGTCCACGGCGAGATCAGTCCGATAACAGCCAGACACAATCCTGCCAGCATACAGCTGATCACTCTGTGATTGATCAGTTTGTCACCGATCATTACTGTGATTTTATGTGCGATCGCATAAATCAGACCTGCAATAAGTCCTGCCGCAAATACAGCGATGAACCACTTCCAGTCATCCACTGTTATATCTACATCTCTGCCGAAGCGCGGAATACCGCTGCCGCCGCCGAAAACAGTTCCCAGCAGCTTCATTGCACCTAATCCGCCTGCAACCGCCATAATGTATACCAGTTTTTTCAGTTTCTTAAGTGCTGCTTTTTCGGATTCAGTAAGCTCTTCTTCAGTTTCTTTCGCAGCTTCACTTTCATAATTGAATGCAATGCCCACAAATGGCGATGCAAAGATTACTCCCAGAGTCGCAGCCATCCCGGCTTCTGCAATTTCCCGGATTTCTCTGCCTTTGTATTTGAGCCTGTCACCTACCCAGCAGCATAGTCCCACGATGATTCCGGTAAGACCTGCCTCAGGTCCCAGACAGCCACCGAATATCAGAGGAAGCAGCGCTGCAACTGACAGCACCGGAATTCTGCTGTATGGATACGTACCCGTTGTGCGCAGTTCATGCATTACTTCTTCCAGTTCCTCAGGATAGATACCGAATTTTTTCTGCCATAGTCCAATGAGCAGGCCGCCCAGCAGGCAGACCGCAATAGTATAGATAACTTCATTTCCTACATAATGCGGAATTGTATGCCACACCAGTTCGATGCCCAGATTCATTATACGCAGCAGTGCCCATACCAGAGCACCTGCTGCTGCACCGAGTGATGCTGCCAGCAGAACATACAAAAACAGATTTTTCTTAAACTTTACTATCATCAGGTTATTCCTTTTCTGCAAATTATTATCTGCGTAATTATATCACATCTGCGCATAAAAAAACAGGAAAGCAAATGCTTTCCTGTTTTGAGTATTTAATTACAGATTATTCAGCTTTTGCTGCTTTCGCCGCTTTTCTTGCTTCTCTTCTGTCTTCCATTGCGTTTACAACACATGCACATGCAGCATCACCTGTGATGTTACATACTGTTCTACCCATGTCGAAGATTCTGTCAACACCTGCGATCAGTGCAACACCTTCCAGAGGCAGACCAACAGACTGCAGTACCATAGTCAGCATAACAAGACCTGCACCAGGAACACCTGCTGTACCGATGGACGCCAGTGTAGCTGTCAGTACGATTGTTACCATCTGACCGAATGTCAGGTCAATACCAAAGCAAGTAGCAATGAATACCGCACTTACACCCTGATAGATTGCTGTACCGTCCATGTTGATTGTTGCACCCAGAGGCAGTACGAAAGAACCGATTTCTTTATGTACGCCCAGTTTTTCAGTACATTCCAGGTTGATAGGCAGAGTACCTACAGAGGAAGCACTGGAGAATGCGAAAATCATAGCAGGGGACATTTCCTTGAAGAATTTCAGAGGGCTGATGCCGGAACCGATCTTAACCAGAGTGGAATATACAACAACCATGTGCAGGATATAGCATCCGTATGCAACACCGATTACTGCTGCCAGAGATCCGATAACCGCAGCGCCGTTTTCAGCTACTACAGGAGTGATCAGGCAGAATACACCGATCGGAGACAGTTTGATGATCATATCCATAACTTTTACGAACACTTCATTCAGGGATTCGATCACAACCTTAGCAGGGGCAGCCTTTTCTCCAACCAGCACGAATCCGAATCCAACCAGCAGTGCAATAACAATGATCTGCAGCATATTTGCTTCAACCATTGGTGCGAATGCATTGGATGGGAAAATGTTTACGATTGTATCCATGAAACTTACAGGTTCTGCAGCTTCATATTCCAGACCGGAAGTTTCCAGTACTGTGAAGGATCCTTTAAACAGGTTGGAAATCAGCAGACCGATGGAGATCGCAAATGCTGTTGTGCACATATAGAACAGCACTGTTTTACCTCCGATGGAGCCGACTTTTTTGATATCTTCCATGGACATTACACCGCAGATAATAGACAGCAGTACGATTGGCACTACTACGAACTTCAGTAAGTTCAGGAAGATTGTTCCGAACGGTTTAATATAAGTTACTGCGAACTCTACGTGGTTCATCATCAGCAGACCGCAAACGATACCTGCAACCAGGGCGATCACGATCAGAACCGGTAATGAAAGCTTTTTCTTTTCGTTCATTAGTATGATTCCTTTCTCATTTTCTAAAAACTAATTCATTATCACATTGTTAAGATTATATCATTATGCTCGATTGCATACAATCGTCTTTTAATTCGAGCATGTAATAATAGCATATTTGTTATAGTTATGACCATAAATAAGTATAATTTATAGATCCAGCCACGTAGGACGCATGTAAATTCTGACAGGATAAAGATTTTCACATCCAGCTTTTGCTAGATCATCTGCATATTCTTTCCAGCATATGTTCCACACCAGCGGAATGCCTATTTTTCCTGATACTTCCAGGCACATATCGCGCCCTTTCAGTACATCATCGGGGCCCGTTTCCATAAGCAGATGAGTATTATTGACGAGACCGTCTATTTTCAGTCCGGTCTCTTCTTCTATACTACGCAAACTTGTTATCATTCCCTGCACAGTATCCGTCTCAGGACGATTAGCATTGAGCACGCACAGCAGCCTGCAGTCTTCATTTTTGAAATATTTCGCAAACTGTTTCAGCACTCTCGCCCCGCTGTCATTGCCGCCTACATCTACAACTGTAACACAGTCTTTATCTTCCAATGGCGCACGCAGTACCGCAGATATTGCCGGCAGATCTTCAGTTATATCGTATCCGAAAGTATTATAATATATCTTTATGCCGGCATCTTCCAGCATCTTCTGCCGTTCTCTCGATCTGAAATAAGGATTTGCAATATCCAGATCAAGAAGAGCAACCTTTTCATGTTCTTTTTTCAGGTCCATCGCCAGATTGACCGAAAACTCGGTCTTTCCGCTACCGAAATGGCCCGCGATCACAGTTATCCTCTTCATTCCTGCTCCCAGGCTGTCAGTGCCTTTTTATTAGCCGGGATCAGCGCTGCTTTCTTGCCTGTCATCTTGTATTCCAGCACCTGATCCATCATTGCTATGTCAACAACATCTGATTTTCTCAGAACTGCTCCCAGCATCACCATATTGCCGGTCTTGCCGTTGCCGACAACTTCTTCAGCTATGCCTGTCGTATCGACATAATAGACATTAACATCGTCTCTGTCCACTTTTTCTTTAATCACAGTAGTATTGATATACAAGTCTCCTCCCGGAGCCAGCATTGGCCCGAATTTTTCCAGAGAAGGTCCATTCATCGCTACCAGTACATCACATTCTGCAACTACGGGGGAAGCGATCGGATCATCGGAAACACATACCGTACAGTTTGCAGTTCCTCCTCTCATTTCAGGTCCGTAAGTAGGCATCCAGGTAACTTCCTTACCGCCGTACATAGCAGCATAAGCGATCATCTGCCCGATCAGCAGAACGCCCTGTCCGCCGAAGCCGGCCACGATTATTCTTTTCAGTGACATTCTACTTCACCTCCTCAGGGCATTTGAACTGTTTTACCGGATAATAAGGTATCATGTTCGTTTTTACCCATTCAAGAGACTGTACAGGAGTCATCCCCCAGTTAGTAGGACACGTGGACAGCAGTTCTACAAATGCGTATCCCAGCCCCAGTTCCTGAACTTTAAAAGCTCTTTCGATCGCTTTTTTAGCAGCGCGCACGCCTGCAGGATCGTGCAGGGAAACACGTTCAACATAAACCGCCCCATCAATAGTTTCGATCATTTCACAGATCCTAAGAGGGCTTCCTGACTGTTTTACTGTTCTTCCGTCGACACATGTAGTGGTCTTCTGTCCAAGCAGTGTCGTAGGCGCCATCTGTCCGCCTGTCATGCCGTAGATCGCATTATTTATAAAGAATGTGCAGATGTTTTCACCGCGTTCTGCCACATGTATCAGTTCCCCTGTTCCTATGGAAGCCAGATCGCCGTCACCCTGATATGTAAACACCAGAGAATCAGGATGTACTCTCTTTATTCCGGAAGCAACTGCAGGGGCTCTTCCGTGAGAAGCCTCGATCGCGTCCACATTCATATATTTATGTCCGATGATGGAGCACCCTACAGGAGTTACTCCGATCGTATTTCCCAGATCGCCGCGTTCTTCAAGGACTTCCATGATAAGGCGGTGTGCGATGCCGTGTGTACATCCCGGGCAGTAATGAGATTCCGTATCCAGCATCCCTTTTGTCCACTCAAATACTGTTTTCATCTATTTCACCTCCAGTAAGTGCTTTGTCTTCTCTGCAATTTCTACAGGACTAAGCAGTATTCCGCCTACTCTATTGATGAGTCCTACAGGGAATCTTCCGTTAACTGCCAGTTTCACATCCTGGATCATCTGACCCATTGACAGTTCAACAGAAACCACATGCTTAGTTGCAGGATCAATATTATCGAAAACTTTATATGGGAAAGGCCATAAAGTCTTAGGTCTGATAAGGCCTGTTCTGATTCCCTGCTCGCGGAGCATTCCCATTGCTTCCAGAACCACTCTTGAAGTACTTCCGTATGCAACGAAAACAACTTCTGCACCTTCAAGATCAATGCACTCAGCCTCAGAAAGCTCTGCTTCCGCTTTCTGATATTTAGGAGCCAGTACGTTCAGGTTGAAATCCTCCAGCACTTCCTGCTGCAGGAAAACAGAATTTATAGTATTATGTTCTCTCTTATTTTTATGTCCTGTCAGCGCCCATGGCTTGTACTTGCCGATTTCATCTTCTTCCATAGCAGGTATGGCTTCCGGTATAACTACCGGCTCCATCATCTGGCCCAGCATGCCGTCTACGGCAATCATGACTGGATTTCTGTATTCATCAGCGATATCAAAAGATTTATATATCATTTCCACAGCTTCCTGGATGGATTTTGGTGCATAAACGATCACATGATAGTCACCGTTTCCGCCGCCCCTTGTAACCTGGAAATAATCCGCCTGCGCCGGCTGGATACCTCCGATGCCCGGACCGGATCTCATAACATTGATTGCCACTACAGGCGCCTGGATAACCGCCAGGTCTGAAAACCCTTCCTGCATCAGCGCGATACCCGGAGATGATGAGGAAATCAGTACTCTTCCGCCTGCCGCAGCTGCGCCGTATGCCATATTAATGGAAGCCAGCTCACTTTCTGCCTGTATAAATGCACCTCCTGCCTTTGCCAGTTCTCTGGACATATATTCAGGGATCTCATTCTGAGGTGTGATAGGATAACCGAAGTAGAAGCGGCAGCCTGCTTTTATAGCTGCCAGAGCGAAAGCTTCGTTACCCTTCATAAGTTTCTTTTCTCCCATTCCGTGCCTCCTAACTTTCTCTGTAAACATTTATAACTCCGTCAGGACACATGATGCCGCAGTTTCCGCAGCCTATACATTCTTCCTCCGAAGTGATTCCTATAGGATGATAACCTTTGTGATTTAAAACCTTATTATCGATTTCAAGGATTTTTTTCGGACAAACGGATGCACATAATTCACATCCCTTACATCTGTCCGCTTTGATAACTAATCTGCCTCTAGCCAAAGTTCAGTCTCCTTTCATGCTTCTTTATGGTTAAATTATAATCATTTCATAACAAGAAATAAATACCAATTCTCTAATTTTTCCAAAGGTTTAATTCCACTGAAGATATGGTATAATTTACTTATCCGACATTTCCAGAAAGGACCTATTATGCGAAAACAACTGATAGATTTAAGAGCTAAAATGCAAGAACATCATATAGATGTTTATCTTATACCCACAACAGATTTCCACGAATCCGAATATGTTAACGACTATTTTAAATGCCGTGAATTCGTTTCAGGGTTCACAGGTTCCGCAGGAACACTTGTTGTCACTATGGACGAAGCAAGACTCTGGACAGACGGCCGGTATTTCCTTCAGGCTGCCGCTCAGCTTTCCGGAAGCGGCATCGATCTGATGAAAATCGGTGAACCCGGTGTTCCTACTATCATGGAATATCTGGAACAGACACTGACCGGCGATATGATCCTCGGCTTTGATGGAAGAGTCTGCTCCAGCGGAAAAACTTTTGACGAAAAGTTCAATATTTCTACAGATATCGATCTGGTCGATGAGATATGGGATGACCGCCCGCAGATAATACCGTCTGAAATCTATCCTCTGGGTCTCAGCGTCACAGGAGAATCATCCGATTCAAAACTGGACTGCATCCGTGAATTCATGAAGGAAAAAAACGCTGATTATCATCTGACAGCAAGTCTTGAAGAAATCGCATGGATGTACAATCTCCGCGGAAGCGATATCGACCACACTCCTGTCTTCTTCGCATATGCGCTGATAACACCTGATGAAGACAGGCTATATGTGATGGATGAAACATTTATCACCGGATGCGGCGGCTCTCTCAGCAGCAAAAAAGGTTACGCCGAAGGAAACACTGTGCTGCCGTATGGCCGGTTCTTTGATGACATCAGTAAGCTGCCTGCAGGAACAATGCTTCTCAACGAGAGCATCACAAATTATGCGATCATAAGATCGCTTCCGCCTGAAATAAAAACGGTCTCAGGAGAAAATCCCGCTTCTCTTTTCAAGACAGTGAAAAATCCGGTCGAAATAGCCAGCACCAAGGCCGCACACATAAAGGACGGCGCCGCAATGGCAGAGTTCCTTTACTGGCTCAAATCGAATATCGGCAGCCTGGAAATCACAGAAATGTCAGCTTCCGATCATCTGGACAGCTGCCGCAGACAGCACGGAGCATTCGATCTCAGCTTCGGAACGATCTCAGGCTATGCAGAAAACGGTGCCATCATCCACTACAGTGCTACCGCTGAAACAAATAAAGCTCTGCAGCCTGAAGGACTGTATCTTGTAGACTCCGGCGGCCAGTATCCGGGAGGAACTACCGATATAACAAGAACTGTCGCACTCGGTCCATTGACCGATGAAATGAAATCCCACTATACTGCGGTCCTGAAGGGACATATTGCCCTTTCCTCTGCACAGTTCAAGCCAGGCACTACCGGTGCAGAACTGGATGCTGTCGCGCGCCAGCCTCTGCTGGATGCAGGCCTTAATTACAATCACGGCACAGGTCACGGCGTAGGGCACCTGCTGGGCTGCCATGAAGGTCCTCAGACCATCAGTCCCCGCGGCAAACTGCATGCAATAGAACCCGGGATGATCAACAGTGATGAACCCGGTGTATACATCGAAGGAAGCCATGGCATCAGACTTGAATACGAAATTCTCTGCATTGATCTTGAAAACGGCTTTTACGGCTTTGAGCCTATAACATTCTGTCCTTTCGACCGCAATGCCATAGCGGCAGATCAGCTGACAGATGATGAACTGGCATGGATCAATGACTACCACGCTCAGGTATACGAAAAGATCAGCCCTCTCGTAGGCGATGACGTCAGAGAATGGCTGAAGGCAGAAACACAGGCAATTGAGCGGTAAAGCAATGACTGCATGATAGAATAATCCAGCAAAAAACTCCTTTCATTTACCGAAAGGAGTTTTTATATTATGTGTTCTTATTCAGCTTTATAAATGGTCTTTCCATCCATGATAGTTTCACATACTTTAACTTTATGTATTTCGGATACCGGTACTTCAAAAATGTTCTTTTCCAGAATAACCAGGTCTGCATATTTGCCTGCCTCGATGCTTCCCAGTCTGTCATCCATATGCATCTGATAAGCATTGTTGATCGTATAACTTCTGATACCGTCTTCTACTGTCAGTTTTTCTTCAAATGGTGCCAGCACCGGCAGTTCCGGATGATCAAACAGCTGTCTGCTGCATCCCATTTCAATGCCTTTCAACGGTTCTCTGCCGAACTCGTCTACCGGGAAGTCAGATCCCTGACCCATACGGCATCCGCTGTTTATCATAGTCTTCAGGCGGAAAGTATGGTTCTGTCTGTCACCGATAACTTTTTCCATATCCGGATTCCCATAATGCCATACGCAAGTAGTATTTGCAATAACATTGTATTTTCCGAACAGCTCAAGTTCATGATCCTTCACATAGTCGCAGTGTGAATTTGTTATGCGGCAGTCATCATAGCCCGCTTCACGGATAGCCTTCGCCATCGCAAGCGTTCCGCTGATTGCTTCATCACCTATACCGTGAACGTTGACGCCCAGACCCATTTCGGCAGCCCTTACGCCGATTTCAGCCATTTCTTCACGTGTAAACAGAGGATAAACCATGGAGCCATCCTCATCATACGGTTCGCTTAATGCTGCGGATCTTGTTTCCAGAGTACCGTCATTTATTATCTTCAGGAAATTGATCCTGTGTTTATCAGTATTATAATTTTCTTTGTCTTCGGCCAGTTTTGCAAATACCGTTTCTGTATCACCTTTTTCAGCAATCATGCGTCCGCATCCTACGAATCTCTGCATGTATGTGCCGTCCTCAATCATCGCAGGAACAGTTTCGTAATACGCCTTCATTCCGAACGGCATCATTCCCATATCGCATGTGGAAGTAACACCCATTGCCGCATATTCTGCAGAAGCTTCTGTCATTACTGCCTCTATAGTCTCCGGTTTGAAGAAATTGATCTTATCCATGATCATCATCTCAGGTCCGATTTCCAGCAGGTGGCCTGTCGGGTTGCCGTCAGCATCTCTATGGAAGTAATGGAAGCCTGGGATCGGATCCACTGTGTCTTTAGTGATACCTGCAAGTTCCAGAGATTTTGTATTTACCCATGCCTCATGTCCGCTGCTGCCAAGGATCATCATAGGCTTATCAGCACATATTTCATCAAGCCATTCTTTTTTAGGCCCGTTTTCATCGAAAATCCATTCAGCATATCCGATACCAAAGTATGTTTCGTTCTCAGGATTCTCTTCTACATATCTTCTGATTTCTGCAAGGCACTCATCAGGATCCCATTCCACTTCAAGATATATCCCGCAAAGATAGTGAGCTGCCAGTACAGGATGACAGTGTCCGTCAATAAATCCCGGAAGCATCATTTTACCGTCCAGGTCTATGATTTCCGTATTCTCGCTGCAAAATGCTTCTGCTCCTGCTCTGTCTCCTGTATAGACGATTTTGTTGCCGCTGACTGCCACAGTATCTGCCCATGTATTGTTATCATCAACCGTGTAGATTGATCCGTTCACATATAGTTTTTCTGCTTTCATGTCGCCCTCCTGATATATTGGATTTTCTACCCCAAGTATAACACCTGCTGTTCTCTGCTGCAATCAGGGAACATATACTGACACAAAAAAACAGATGAGCCAAAGGCTCATCTGTAAAAAGTCAATCTATGTATGTTTCACAATGGAAACTAAGTCAAGATTATCTTATTTAATTCCGTTTGCTTCTCTGTAAGCAGCAGCATCTGCTACGAAATCAGGGTCAGCAAATTCGTGTCTCTGTAATTCGGATTTAACCATCAGAGTACCAGTACCGTAAGCAGCGATTTCTGGTGGGTTGATCATTTCAGCACCGGAACCGTTGATTACGTTGCCGTTTTCGTCTTTGGAGTCTCTCATCCATTTGTAAGCGAAGAATTTGCAAGTCAGGGAAGTTTTACCAACTTTTTCGATGTATCCGCCGTATTCCATCCAGTCACCAGCATATACTGGAGCAGTGAATCTTACTTCGGAGTAACCTACGAACAGAGATTCGTCACCGTGCAGTCTGATAGCCAGTTCTGTACCAACGTCTCCCCATGCAGTTACGATGTGAGCACCTTCAACCAGTTCGCCTGCGTAGTGAGCATCACCAGCGGACATTCTAGTTTTTAAGTTTACATAAGAACCGATCATCTTAGGGTTGTTTTCTCTTTCCATGATGCATTCTAAAACTGTTTTAATAGCTGCCATTTTAATCATCCTCCTAAATTTTATAAATGATTTAATTATTATAATTTTACGCCGCATTATACTCTGCAGCGCTTTTTACCTACAGATTAATAATACACTTTTTCCCCATCACTGTCAATTGATTTATTACTTTTTAGGGCCCTGAGGTATATAATGACGGCCCGAATAATCGTACTTTATATCGATTCTGTATATAGCCGTCATCATTTCATTTTCATCCTTTGTTTTTAATGCTGCCACTATTGGCTCATCAGCTTTGCAGTCATTTTCAAGCCAGTCCAGATATTCTGAGATACTGTTGAAATCTTCAGGTTTTTCTCCGTTTACTGCAAAAATTTCAAAAGACTCATTGAATACAAACGCATACAGCTCATCAAGATTATTTGTAGCCTGTATTGTCATCTTAAGTCCGTTCTCATGGAACATCTCTCCATTCAGATCATTGAAGGAAAGAATCATCGGATTTTCTTCATCAGCTGCTTTCTCAAGCTTTTCGTGAAAATCTCTGATACTCTGTCCCAGGACTTCTTTGTTAGGTTCATACCATGACTTCATAACATCCATGATCATAAGTGCCAGATTCTTTGTATCCGCACCGTACCATAATGATTCAAGATGATATCCCCAGTCATTCTCTACTGTTATATTCACCAGGTAAATCTGGCTGTATCTGATATTTTCAGTCATAAACTGATTTCTCCTTTAAAAAGACGGACAATAAATTGTCCGGCTTAAATTATTTTATTAAAAGCTTATTCTTATGCTTCGCCTGGGTGCTTTCTGTCAGCAAATGCAGAGTGAGAAGCGCCTCTCTGGTCTTTCTTAGCGATGAACAGGGAACCTGTAGCTCTACCACACAGTACTGGTGGTTCGCAAGCTGTAGCTGCTGTTTCAGGTGTAGCAACATTTGTCAGGTCAGCATCAGTTCTGTCTAACTGAGTAGCAACTTTCCAAGCTTCGAATACGCAGCTGTAGGACTGGTTACCAACTTTTTCGATCCATCCATGGTATTCCATGAAGTCACCGACGTATACCGGAGCCAGGAATTCAACTTTCTCATATCCCAGGAACAGAGAGATATCCCCGTCTACGTATACCATCAGCTCAGTACCAACGTCTCCCCACTGGTCAACGATTCTTGCACCGTTTACTAATCCGCCAACATAGTGTGCGTCTTTTGCACTCATCATCAGATGATGTACTACTTTCTTACCTACCATTTTGTTTGTTCTCCTTAAAAGCCTCTGCGTACTGTAAAGACTTTACATTATGATATTTACTATAAAACAGTCCTGCCAATATGCATCAGCAGGACTGAATTAAACTAAAGTATTTTAAGACTTAGAGTCTTCTTCGATTGAAATAGTTCGCTAAAAACTATTTGAACAGTTTTTCACCATCGGATGGTTCACAGTCTAATTTCATAGCTACTGTGGAAACGTTAACCAGGTGGTACCAGTCTACGTTAGCAGACAGGATGTTGTTACCCCAAGATCCGCAACCTTCGGATACAGCTGGAGACAGGGAGTTAGTTGTTGGTCCCCAAGCATCTGGAGTTGGCTGGTTAACCAGCAGTCTAGCTACTGGGATTCTTTCGCCAGCGTATCTAACGTGAGCATCATCGTTAGTGAAGATACCAGCTGTGTGTCCAACACCGCCAGCTTCGTTCATGTTGTCACATGCCATCTGAACAGCGTTTTCGAATGTGTCATAGGATTTAACTACTACTACAGGTCCCATGATTTCTTTACACATGATTTCATCTTTACCGATAGCATCGATCTTGATAGCGATTACTTCTGTACCAGCAGGAACGGACAGACCAGCAGCTTCTACGATAACTTCTGCGTCTTTACCAACCAGACCGGAGTCGATTTTGCCATCGTGGAACAGAGCAGCTCTCAGAGCGTCAACGCCAGCTTTTTCTGTGAATACTACAACGCCTTCAGCTTTCAGTGCTTCGAACCATTCAGCTTCTAATTCTTCTGGGTACAGTAACAGGTTGTCACCGTCGCACAGGATACCGTTGTCGGATCCTACAGCTACTACAGTCTGAGCTGCAGCATCTTTGATGTCATATCCTCTGTCCAGAATTACAGGAGGGTTTCCTGGGCCTACGCCGTATGCTGGAGTACCGGAGGAGTAAGCAGCCTTAGTCAGTCCAGGACCACCTGTAGCCAGTACTAAGTCGCATTTTTCCATCAGTTCTGCGGATTTTTCGATAGTTACATCAGGAACTACCTGGATCAGGTCAGCAGGAGCGCCTAATTTTTCCAGTTCGCCTCTGATCAGTTCAACTGTTTTAGTTGTAGTCTGTTCAGCTCTTGGTGCTGGGGAGATAATTACAGCGTTCTTACCTTTAGCAGCGTGCATGAAGTTACCCAGTGGAGTTACTGTAGGGTTAGTAGCTGGAGTGATACATCCGATAACGCCTACTGGATGAGCTACTTTGTATGTAGCTTTTTCAGCATCTTCTTCGATGATACCTACGGATTTGATATCTTTCAGGTAATCCCAGAAAGTAGCTGGAGTGTCTGTGTTTTTACCGATTTTGTGTTCGTATTTACCCAGACGAGTTTCATCAACAGCCAGTCTAGCCAGAGGTTCTGCGTTATCATAGATAACTTTAGCTGCAGCGTAAACGATAGCGTCTACCTGTTCCTGGTTGTAGTCTTTGATTGCTTCAAAAGCTGCGCGAGCTTTTTCAATCTGTGTTGCAATTGTCATGTCAATCATTCTCCTTTTTGTATTAAACTAATATTTTATAAAATATTAACGACTTTATGGCTGTCCGTAAAACACGGACAAACCATACTACATCGATATTATGTTACCACCTCATACTATCATTGTCAAGGCTGTCCAAGTAACATAAATGTAAAAAAAGAGCTGTCATAAGTCAGCCCTTTCTTACCATATCAATGTTTATTTTCCGTTCTTTATCCGCTTTAATATTTCGTCTGTATCTGCGCAGCTGCAGCCTTCTCTGCCCTTGCTGCCGCAGGTTCCGGCTGCGGAACATCCGATGCATTTTGCACCTCTTTTTTTAGCTTTCACTATGTATATAACTGCCGCCAGCACTGACGCTGCAATTATCAGTATTACTATTAAATCTGCCATGCCGGCACTCCTTCCCAGCTCACATTAGGCCATTTTTTCATTTCCGTATTCTGCGTCCAGTTCTCTGTCTGCTTTCCTGATCAAGTATACCACATAAACAGCCATAGCCGCAACGATGATGAGACCCGGCAGGAAACCTGTTCCCAGAGTTCCTTCTGTAATCAGTGTACCGATCTGATATACCAGGAACGCTACAGTATATCCTGTACCAAGCTGCAGTCCGATACCTCCAAAGAGCCATTTCTTGCTCTTGATTTCAGAGTTCATTGCACCGATAGCCGCAAAGCACGGAGGTGTGAACAGGTTGAACATCAGATAAGCCAGTGCCGCTACGGAAGACAGCCCCATAACTGCTGCCACTTCGTTTGCTCCGCCAACCAGAGCCAGTTCTTCTGTATCAATGAAGTTTGTGATACTGTAGCATACTGCCAGAGTACCAACAACATTTTCTTTAGCAATAAACCCTGTGATAGCTGCCGCCGCCAGCTGCCATACACCGAATCCAAGCGGAATCAGGATGATCGCAAACGGAGAAGCAATAGTTGCCAGTATAGATGTATCTTCCATTCCTTCAGGAACAACCTGCAGTTTCCAGTTGAACGTCTGCATAATCTGTACAACTGTATTACATACCAGAATGATTGTACCGGCTTTGATAATATATGCTTTTGCGCGGGACATCATGGACCAGAAGGCTCTTACCAGACTTGGCACCTTGTATTCAGGCAGTTCGATGATAAAGAAGGATTTTCTGAACTCATGTCCGGAAATCTTGCTTACCAGTAATGCTCCAAGGAAAATGAGAACAATACCGATAAAGTACATCAATGTTCCTACCCATGCAGCATCTGCAAAGAATGCTCCTGCAAACAGAGCGATTACAGGCAGTTTAGCTCCGCACGGCATGAATGGTGCCAGCATTGCTGTCGCTCTTCTCTCTCTCTCATTTTTAATAGTACGTGCAGCCATGATACCCGGAATCGCACATCCTGTAGTAATAACGAATGGGATAACGGATTTACCGGATAAACCTACTCTCTTGAAAATAGGGTCCAGTACTACAGATACACGCGCCATATATCCGCAGTCTTCCAGCAGAGCCATCAGGAAGTACATTACCATTACCAGTGGCAGGAAGCCCACTACAGCACCTACACCGCCAATGATACCGTCAACCAGCAGAGCCTGTAAGAATGGAGAAGCTCCTTCAACCAGCCTTGCTACCCATCCCTGGAAGCTTTCGATCAGTCCTACCAGCCAGTCAGCAATTACAGGTCCCAGGCTTGCCTGAGAAATATGGAATACCAGGAACATAATTACCGCAAAAATAACAATGCCCGCAACTTTATTAGTCAGTACAGCATCCAGCTTGTCCTGCTTATTTGTATCCTTCGTCAAAACCTCACGTTTTTCGACAGAGGAAACAATCCCGTTTACAAATGCGAAACGTTTTCTGTCCGCAGCTTCTACTTCAGCTTTGTCATGTAAGTTGATATCGCCCTGTACATAAGGAGCTTTCTGAGCAGTATCCGCTGCAGCGACTGCTTCTTTTACTACTGCTTCCAGCCCTTCACCGGAAGTAGCTGTTGTTTCAACTACAGGACATCCTAATTTTTCAGCCAGAGCTTTAATATCTATTATTGTGTTTTTCTTTTCGTTAACATCACTCTTGTTCAGTGCCACAACTACCGGGATCCCCAGTTCCATCAGCTGAGTTGTAAAGAACAGGGATCTGCTCAGGTTTGTCGCATCAACGATGTTGATGATAACGTCAGCATGGTCGTTTTTAACGTATGCACTGGTGATACTTTCTTCAGATGTGAATGGAGACATAGAATATGCGCCCGGTAAGTCTACTACGACAATATCTTCGCCGGACAGAGACTTTTTGATCGGACTTTCTTTCTTGTCTACCGTTACGCCTGCCCAGTTTCCTACACGTTCTGTGCTTCCTGTTAAGGCGTTGTACATAGTGGTTTTACCACTGTTTGGATTACCTGTTAAAGCAATTCTCATTTCATTCCTCCTGCTAAAAGCAATTAAATTTATAATCATCCTTTCAATTAGTGTTGACTAACTCGGTGGCAAAAAATATAGCGATAATTTATATCACTATATTAAAATGGCAGATGCCAGCTGTTTATCTATTGTATATCTGGAATCTTTGATTGAAACGATACAGCCGGCTCTTATATGGCGGATAACTGTAATAGGTTCCCCGCTGTAACAGCCCAGCGAAAACAGAAATGCGTCCATTTCTTCATCGTCAGTCTGAATATCTTTTATAATATATTCTTTTTCTGCTTCTGCTTTTAATAAGTTCATTTTTCCTCCCAAATGTTACGTTAGTTACCACAAACTAACTCCATTTGCATGTTAGCACAACCTAACCTGCCTGTCAAGGCAATCCGTAAAAAAAGTTTGTTAAAACTAACCACAAAAATACCCGGCGTAAAAGCCGGGCATAAATTTACTTTTTGATTGTTCCGTCACTGTTGAATACCGGAAGCTCTTCCAGATAGATAATATCATCACGGCCTGCCGCATCTCCCTCTGCCAGTACCGTCATTCTGCCGCTTATGATCCCGCCTGTCTGTCCGATCAGAACTTCAAGGGATTTCAGAGATTCACCTGTACTGATAACATCATCAACGACCAGGATCTTCTTTCCATTCATGAATTCCGCATCATCTTCTCCCAGACACAGTTTCTGGATAAAATCGGTCGTGATTGAGTTCACTTCTGTAGTTATTACGTTCTTCATGTACAGTTTTTCGTTTTTACGCGCAACTATATAATCTTTTCCGGACTGCCTTGCCATCTCATACGCCAGCGGGATCCCTTTTGATTCAGCTGTAATAATAATATCGAATTCCGGCGCTTTTTCCAGCAGTGCCGCAGCACATGCCTCTGTGATCTCAACATCACCAAACATAATGAAAGCACCTATGTAAAGGTCATCGTTTATTCTGCATAAAGGCAGATTTCTTTTCAGACCTGCTATTTCTATTTCATAATACATTTTATAACCTCTTTTTCTATTCGTTAGGCTTATTGTAAAACCATCCGCCCAGTTCTTCTGTTTTTATTACATTCACGAAAGCCTTAGGGTCTGCTTCCATAACTGCAGACATAACTTTATCGACCTCCGCACTGGAAACCACTGAATAAAGCATCTGGCGCTCCACCCCCTTATAGCATCCCATTCCTTTGAACAGTGTAGCATCGTGGTTCGTGATCGCCTTTATTCTTTCGTATATCATATCAGGATATTCCGTTATGATCAGGAATGTATGCTGCTGATACTTTTTATACATCATCTGGATCATCTGAGTCGTACAGAACTGGAAAATTATCGAGTATAGTGCTTTATCAAACCCGAATATGATTCCTGCGGTCAGCAGCACACAGACATTGCCCATGAAAATATATTTAAAAGTATCGATCCCTTTTTTCTGCGAGAAGTACAGGGAAATAAAATCCGTTCCCCCTGTGCTGGCGCCCGCATAAAGACACAATCCGACTGCGGTCCCGTTTACGATCCCGCCGAAAATACTGATCAGCAGAACATCATAAGTTATAGACATATTCGGCAGAAGGTCAGTGACAAAACTTGTCATTGCAATAACATAGATTGAATGCAGCGTAAATGATTTTCCCAGGTATTTCAGTCCTATGATTATTGGGACAAGATTCAGCGGTATATATATTGATGTGTATGGAAGCTCAACCCCTGCAAATGTCGAAAATATATCCTGTAAAAGCACAGTTATCCCCGAGAAGCCGCCCGGATAAAGTCCTCCTGTCTGCACGAAGCTCTTCAGATTAAAAGCCATCAGAAGTGCCCCTATGGTACAGAACGTAAATCTCTTTATTTCTCTTTTCAGTCTTGGTTTACTTTCCAGCATAAATTCCGAACCCTTTCTCCCCAGGCGGTCTGCCTACAGAAACGCGTCATAAAGACCTTCCATTTCAGCTACAGCATCTTTATCCTGTGCAAGAACGCCTGCTTCTCCTGCAGTATATGTTTTTGCAAAGAGCATATCCCATCCCAGGCAGTCACAGATGCACTCGAACTGCTTAGGAATTATCTTGTACTGAGGATCGTCCTGTTCTGCTTCACCGATAACGATAACACCTACTTTTTTAGGCATATCATCCAGTTTTTCAAAACGGCAGTAGAACTTGTCGATTACAGCTTTCAGCTGTGCTGTGACTCCCCACCAGTAAACAGGTGTTGCAAATACTATAGCATCTGCAGCTTCTACCGCATCTATTACATCATTTGTATCATCTTCAAAGACGCAGTCTCCGTTACACTCACACGCCATACATGCGATACATCCGGATACTGACATGTCATTTGCCTTGATTTCCATAACTTCAAATCCGCCTGCAGCATCCATGCCTTTCTGCAGCGCGTTTACAGCTACACATGTGTTGCCTTTTCTAGGGCTTCCGTTTAAAATAAGTACTTTCATAATTATTCTCCTCCCTATATATTATTTATTTTTATTTTATATTAACAATTCCCGGTTATTTTTGCAATACGCACAGCGTTGTATACAATTATACAAAATGTATTCATTGATACAAACTCTTCCTTTCATGGTAAATCTCTGCTATAATATTTCTCAAGATTGGACTAATTTGCTTAAAGAAAGGGGAATTGAGCATGTTTGAACGATTAAAAAAAAGACAGCAGGAACGGCTCGAGGCATTCGACAATTCTGCCACATTTATCAGCAGAAAAGCACGCCGTCTGGAATCTGCAAGCGAGATTCCAAATGAGCTGTACATAGAAAACAACGTAAAGCGTGGACTGCGTAATTCCAACGGTACCGGCGTTGTTGTAGGTCTTACGAGAATCGGTGAAGTTTCCGGTTATACAGTAGGTGAAAACAGGGAAAAAATCCCTCAGGAAGGTAAGCTTTACTACAGGGGATATGACATTGAAGATCTTGTTGGAAACTGCATCAAAGAAAACCGTTTCGGTTTCGAAGAAATAACTTATTTGCTCATGTTCGGTGATCTTCCGAATAAAAACGAGCTCAAAGAATTCAATCAGCTTTTAGGCTCACAGAGAGCCCTGCCTAAGGATTTTGCACGTGACATGATTCTGACTGCTCCTTCAAAAAGCATCATGAATAAACTTGCACGAAGCGTTCTTGCACTGTATTGTTATGATGATAATCCGGATGATACTTCCATTGAAAATGTTATCCGTCAGTCAATTTCACTCATAGGATACTTCCCTGCACTTATCGCATATGCATATCAGGCAAAATCAACTTCATTTGATAACAAGAGTCTACATCTTCACTATCCGATCCCTGAACTGAGCACATCGGAAAACATTTTGAGAATGATCAGACCTACAGGCGAATACACAGATCTGGAAGCAAAACTGCTGGACATCTCCATGATGCTCCATGCTGAACACGGCGGAGGTAACAACTCTTCCTTCACGACACATCTGATTTCATCTTCCGGAACCGATACATACTCAGCGATCTCCGCAGCAGTAGGTTCCCTGAAAGGGCCAAAACACGGAGGTGCAAACATTGCCGTTATCAGAATGATCGAAGACCTGAAGAAAAACGTAAAAGATATTACGAACTACGGCAAAGTGGAAGATTATCTTGTAAAAGTCCTGAAAAAACAGGCCAATGATAAATCCGGTCTCGTATACGGTATGGGCCACGCGATCTATACATTATCTGACCCGCGTGCTAAGATACTCAAAGGCATGGCAAAGCAGCTTGCCGAAAGCAAAGGACTTATTGATGACTTCATGCTGGCCGATTTCATCGAAAGAAAAACACCTGAATTATACGCGGAAATCACAGGAATCGAAAAACCAATGCCTGCCAATGTCGATCTGTATTCCGGATTCGTATATGATGCGCTGGACATCCCAACTGACATTGCGACTCCTCTGTTTGCAACAGCCAGATTGTCCGGGTGGTGCGCACATAGACTGGAAGAACTGACAGCAGGTAAAAAACTGATGCGTCCGGCTTACAATTCAGTACAGGAACATCTGGATTATAAACCTCTGGACAGCAGAAAATAATCTCTTGCATCACAAAAGGCGATGTCACCATGACATCGCCTTTTTCTATTTCACGACCGCGTTTTCAAGTCTCAGCAACGCTTCCTCCAGTATTGCTCTCGGACACGCAATATTTATTCTCTCGAACCCTGCTCCCTCTTCACCGAACATTGTTCCTGTATCAAGCCACAGTTTTGCATCCTCTACCATGAGCCGGTCCTGTTCTTCAGGCGTGAGGCCCAGCTCACGCATATCCAGCCATATGAGATATGTTCCCTCCGGTTCGATCAGTTTTATCTGCGGGATCCTTTCATTCAGAAAAGTTCTCAGATAATCCAGATTTCCTTTCAGATATACCTTCAGTTCTTCCAGCCAGGTGCTTCCACCTTCATATGCTGCCTGACACGCCGCGATCCCCATTATGCTAAGACCTCCGTATCCCGTGTTGCGGATCTCCCTGTAAACTCGCTTACGCACTTCGTAATTTGAAGCAAATATATTAGACACCTGAAGTCCTGCGATATTGAATGTCTTGCTCGGCGCCGTGCATGTCACTGTAATGTCTGCAAACCTTTCATCCAGATCTGCAAACACATGATGTCTGTTCCCTTCATAAACAAAATCGCAATGGATCTCATCACTCAGGACCAGCACGTTATATTTAAGACACAGTTCTCCCACAGCACGGAGTTCTTCTTCCGTCCAGACTCTTCCGACAGGATTGTGAGGGCTGCACAGAATGAACAGCTTTACATTCTCATTCCGCAGTTTGTTCTCGAAATCTTCAAGATCCATCTCGTATCTGCCGTTTTTCAGCACCAGCGGACTGTTAACAGCTATGCGTCCGTTATCCGTTATAACACGCTTGAACGGATAATATACCGGCTGCTGTATCAGAACACCGTCTCCCGGCTCTGTAAGCCCTTTTACAGCCATCGCAACCGCAAACACTACTCCCGGAGTATTCAGCATCCAGTCCTTCTGTATATCCCAGCCGAAACGCTCCAGATACCAGTCATGGACAGCAGTAAAATATTCTTCCGTCCCGGAACTGTATCCGAATATTCCAAAGCGGCTGATTTCCTCCAGCTTTTCAGTCACTGCATGCGGCACCTGAAAATCCATGTCGGCTACCCACAGCGGGAGCACATCTTCGGGCTTGCCATTTTCTGCAGCAAAATCATATTTCGCAGAATTCGTACCGCGTCTGTCTATTACTTTATCAAAATTTCTTTCCATTTCATTACCTCCCTGCCGCGTTCTGCGGCCGGATTCAGTTACAGATCATACAGCCCGCTCCTTCTGTGCTTCAGAAGAGGCAGCTGCTGACGGACTGCTTCCACACGGTCCAGATCGATCTCACCGTAAACAATCGATTCTTTCTCATCAGTATGTGCAATAAAATCGCCCCAAGGGGAAGCAATACAGGAATTACCATATGCCTGATACACACCTTCCATATCTCTTGCAGGCGAACATGCTGCAAAATATACCTGATTGTCCAGAGCTCTCGCACGCATCGTAAGATCCCAGTGTGCAGGACCTGTAGTCAGATTGAACGCCGCCGGGAGCACTATCACTTTTGCTCCCGCCAGAGCCATATTTCTCGACAGTTCCGGGAATCGCACATCGTAACAGATTGCCACGCCGATCCTACAGTATTCCGTCTCTATCACTGTCGTCTGATCCCCCGGAGTCAGCGTATCTGATTCCATGAATCTGATACCGCCTTCCACATCGATATCGAACAGATGCACTTTTCTGTGCTTTCCTATAACATTCCCCTGGCGGTCAAAACTGAATGAAGTATTATACACTTTATCTCCGTCCAGTTCCGAAATTGATCCTCCGATCAGATAAATATCATTTTCACTCGCCAGCTGTGACAGGAACTGTACAGTAGGCCCGTCCTCAGCCTCCGCATATTCGCGGAAGTAATCGTTTGAGTACGGAGTGTTCCACATCTCCGGAAGCACTACTACCTGCGCACCGTTTTCCGCGGCTTCCGTAACCATCGCCTTTGCTTTTGCCATACTCTCATTCTTGTCCATAGAACCCATCATCTGGCATAATCCGATTTTAAACATTTCTGTCCTCCCTGCCTTTCAGCACCTGCATCAGGTTCATAGTAACTCTTCCTGTAAGCCCCCATATTATGCGGTTCTCATACTCGTAGATAGGAATATCATTGCTTCCTACCCTCCACTTATATGTCTTAGGGAATCTGATTCTTTCATACGGGAAATCTTCTTTTATCTGCGGCATGATCTGCATTTTATACAGGAACGGTTCGTTATTCAGCAGATGATCCACAGGAACTGTAAAAATCTCTTCAACTTCATCAGGATTGCAGTCAAGCCTTTCCAGAGCTTCCGCTTTGATGACGCCCAGATACGGGAACAGCGTGAAATTGCTGTAGGTATGCATCACGTCCAT
>JAGBGL010000153.1 GCA_017936025.1 Bacillota bacterium
AGGCAGCATGCCGATGGAGCCTGTGATCTGGGATGCTTCATCGGACAGGATATCGCCGAAGATGTTGCTTGTAACGATGACGTCGAACTGTTTAGGGTTCAGGACCAGCTGCATTGCTGTATTGTCAACGTACAGGTTGTTCAGCTCAACTTCAGGGTAGTCTTTAGCAACTTCAGCAACGACGCGTCTCCACAGACGGGAGCTTTCCAGAACGTTTGCCTTGTCAACGGAAGTAACTTTCTTATTTCTCTTCATCGCCATGTCGAAAGCAACCTTTGCGATACGGCGTACTTCTTCTTCTGCGTACATTTCAACATCGTAAGCGGCAGGGCCCAGATCAGTCTCCTTGAAGCCTTTTTCGCCGAAGTAGATACCGCCTGTCAGTTCTCTTACAACTACGATGTCCAGACCTCCTTCAATGATCTCCGGTTTCAGAGGGCATGCGGAAGCCAGTTCGTCGAACAGGATAGCAGGTCTGATGTTTGCGAACAGTCCCAATTCTTTACGGAGTCCCAGCAGAGCGCGTTCAGGTCTTTCGTCGCCCGGCAGGTTGTCCCATTTCCATCCGCCTACAGCACCCAGCAGAACTGCATCGCTGGCCTTGCAGATATCGATAGTTTCCTGCGGCAGGCATTTGCCTGTTGCATCGATTGCTGCACCGCCGGCCAGAACTTTTGTATATTCAAATGTGTGGTTGTATTTTTCTCCGATTTTGTCCAGAACTCTCAGCGCCTGTTCAACAACCTCAGGGCCGATTACGTCTCCCGGAACAACTGCGATTTTATAATTCATTAGTATACTCCTTTATGTGAAATGGCGGAGCGCCGGGCTCCGCCTGATAAAACTATTTCAGGGAATTCATCAGTCCGCCCTTTGCCATGATGTCCTTGATAAATTCAGGGAATGGCAGAGCCTGATAAGTTTCGCCTTTAGTCACGTTAGTGATAACGCCTGTATTAAAGTCTACGGAAACTTCGTCGCCTGCTTCGATTTTCTGGCTTGCTTCAGGGCATTCCAGAATAGGCAGACCGATATTGATGGAGTTTCTGTAGAAGATTCTTGCGAATGTAGTTGCGATTACACAGCTGATACCGCTTGCTTTGATGGCGATAGGGGCATGTTCTCTGGAGGAACCGCATCCGAAGTTGTCGCCTGCAACCATGATGTCTCCTTCTTTAACTTTGTTTACGAATTCTTTATCGATGTCTTCCATGCAGTGGGAAGCCAGTTCTTTATGATCCTGAGTATTCAGGTGTCTTGCAGGGATGATAACGTCTGTATCAACGTTGTCACCGTATTTATGTACTAAGCCTTTTGCATCCATGATTATTCTCCTTTCGGTCCTGCGATTTTGCCTGCGATTGCGGAAGCCGCCGCTACAGCAGGGCTTGCCAGATAAACTTCACTTTCAACGTGGCCCATTCTGCCTACGAAGTTACGGTTTGTAGTTGCAACGCATCTTTCGCCTGCAGCCAGGATACCCATATGACCGCCCAGGCAAGGTCCGCATGTCGGAGTGGAAACTACGCATCCTGCATCGATGAAGATGTCCAGGTAGCCGAGTCTGATACATTCTTTGTAGATCGCCTGAGTGGCAGGTATTACGATACCTCTTACATTTGGATGGATCTTCTTGCCTTTCAGGATCTTAGCTGCGATTTCCATATCTTCCAGTCTGCCGTTTGTGCAGGAGCCGATAACGACCTGATCGATAGGTACATCGCCGACTTCGTCGATAGTCTTAGTGTTTTCAGGCAGGTGAGGGAAGGAAACAGTAGGCTTCAGAGTGGACAGGTCGATTACATAAGTTTCGTCATAAACTGCGTCAGGATCTGCTTCGTATTTCTTCCATTCTCTCTTAACGCGTCCGTCCATATAAGCTACGGTGATCTCGTCTACAGGGAAGATACCGTTTTTTGCGCCTGCTTCGATAGCCATGTTAGCGATGCACAGTCTGTCGTCCATAGACAGAGATTTAACACCTTCGCCGCAGAATTCCATGGATTTGTAAAGAGCTCCGTCAACGCCGATCAGACCGATGATGTGGAGGATAACGTCTTTACCGCAGACATTTTCCTGCAGCTCGCCTTTCAGTTCGAACTTCAGAGCAGAAGGAATCTTGAACCATGCTTCGCCTGTTGCGATACCTGCCGCCAGGTCAGTGCTTCCTACGCCTGTGGAGAATGCACCCAGAGCACCGTAAGTGCATGTGTGGGAGTCTGCGCCGATGATAGCGTCACCTGCAGCCACCAGGCCTTTTTCAGGAAGCAGCGCGTGCTCGATACCCATATTTCCTACATCGTAGAAGTTGTCGATATCGAATCTTCTTGCGAAAGTTCTGCACTGCTTGCACTGCTCTGCAGATTTTATATCTTTATTAGGTGTGAAGTGGTCCATTACCAGAGAAACTTTGCTCTTGTCAAAGACTCCTTCAAAACCGGCTTTTTCAAACTCATTGATTGCAACCGGACCGGTGATATCATTTGCCAGAACCATATCCAGCTTTGCGCGGATCAGCTGACCGGCTTCCACGTGATCGAGACCTGCGTGTGCAGCCAGGATCTTCTGTGTCATTGTCATACCCATAATAGTGAATCCTCCTAAAATTTATTGTCTGCGGCCGCCTTAAGCGGCCAGCGTAATTATTTGATAAAGTGTTTTACTTTGTTCTTTCTGTTCAGTGCGGAAACCAGTGCGTTTACAGAAGCCAGGATGATGTCGGAATGTGTACCTACACCCCAGTACTGCTGTCCGTCACGGCCTGCGATACAGATGTATGCAGCTGCGTTTGCGCTGGAGCTTGTTTCCAGAGCGTGCTCGGAGTAGGAAACCAGTGTGTAGTCGAATCTGTAAGGTGTCTTCTTCAGCGCATTGTTGATCGCGTTCAGACGTCCGTTACCTGCTGCAGTGATTTCGAACACTTCGCCGTCGATGTCAACATGCATGTCTACGATCATACCGTCGTTCGCTTTGTATGTGGACATCTTTCTGAAAGTTGCATCTGTGATATCGATGATATCGAAGTCGTTGATATATTCTTTTTCGAAGATATTGTAGATTTCTCTTGGAGACAGTTCCTTGTGGTTTCTGTCGGAAATGCCCTTGATCATGTAGCCGACTTCTTCTCTCATTGCCTTTGGAATGTCGAAGCCGAAGTTGTGTTCCAGAATGTAAGCTACGCCGCCTTTTCCGGACTGGGAATTGATACGGATAACGTCTGCTTCGTATTCTCTTCCGATATCATGCGGATCGATAGGCAGGTATGGACATGTCCACTGATGCTCGCCTGTATCTTCTCTGTATTTCATTCCCTTGGAGATAGCGTCCTGATGAGAACCGGAGAATGCTGCGAATACCAGCTGCCCGCCGTATGGTGCACGCATTGGAACTTCCATGTCAGTGAACTTCTGATATTTTTCAACAACGTCCAGAATGTTTTCGAAGTTCAGGCCCGGGTCTACACCGTGGGAGAACATATTCAGTGCGAGTGTTACGATATCGCAGTTACCTGTTCTTTCGCCGTTTCCGAAGAGTGTGCCTTCGATACGGTCACCGCCTGCCAGCAGGCCCAGTTCTGCGTCCGCAACTCCTGTACCTCTGTCGTTGTGAGGGTGCAGGGAAATTATAACGTTTTCTCTGTTATGTAAGTGCTTGCTCATGTATTCTACCTGGCTCGCATAAACATGCGGGCTGGACATCTGTACAGTAGCAGGCAGGTTGATGATCACCTTGTTTTCGGGAGTCGGTTCCCAGATATCGATAACAGCATTGCAGATCTCTTCTGCGAAATCGATTTCTGTACCGGTGAAACTTTCAGGAGAGTATTCGAATCTGAAGTTAGACTGCGGATACTTAGCTGCATATTTTTTCACCAGGGTAGCTCCGAATGTAGCGATGTCGATGATTTCCTGACGCTCTTTTCTGAAAACCTGTTCTCTCTGTGCCTTGGAAGTGGAGTTGTACAGGTGAACTACTGCGTTTTTAACGCCTTCCAGTGCCTTGAATGTCTTGTCGATGATATGTTCTCTGGACTGTGTCAGTACCTGGACTGTAACATCATCAGGAATCAGATCGTTGTCTATCAGTGCCCTGAGGAATTCGTATTCCGTATCAGAAGCAGCAGGGAAGCCGACTTCGATTTCCTTGAATCCCAGGCTTACCAGATATTTGAAGAATTCCAGTTTTTCGTCCAGGCTCATTGGAACGATCAGCGCCTGGTTACCGTCTCTCAGGTCTACGCTGCACCAGTATGGCGCTTTTTCGATGTGGTCTTTCTTGACCCAGTCATAGCAGTCTTCCGGCGGCATGAAATAACCGACCTTGTACTTGTCATAATTCTTCATTATTATAGTTCCTTTCTTAAAGGCTGCTTGCAGCCGTAAATTCTGTTTGAAAAAATTACCTTCATTTTATATACATATATACCCGTGCGGATAAAAAAATAACCTTCCGTTCTCAGATCAAGAGACGAAGGTTTTCCGCGGTACCACTCTTGTTGATCCGGCACTGCCGGACCCACTTTAAGATTTCTGCTCGGGGGTGAGACACCAGTCATAAACCTGCAGTCTTTCCAGCAACTGACTGCTCTCTGGGAAGCTTATATTCGACCGATTTATTCCCTTCATCACAGGCTGTATAAAATTTCAATAATTACTGATAATTATAAGCCTTGTACACAAAGATTGTCAATAGAGTTTGTGTGTAAAAGACAAATAAATTGAGGTGTTGGTAAGTACGTGACGGTGTGGTATAATTAGAAAAAATATGCGGAGGAAATGAAATGAAAAATTTTAAATTTGTTTACTATATATGGGGAGCACTTCTTGTAGTGCTGCTGATACTTTTTCTGTTTGTAGATACTAATGCTCCGGTAGTGCCGGTTATGGCAATTGTTTTGTTCGGAGGAGCAGCACTGTTCCGTTCCTGGAAAAAATCTCTGGTGGAGGTCATTGTTGAAGAGGATGCAGTCCATCTGCGTGTCATGGATGGTCAGGAAAGACATATAATACCCGAAGGTGTTACTCAGATCCGTGAGATAAATGGCGGCTTTGGCGTGCGCCTGAAAGATGGAAGCGATTATCATGCTAAAAAAGGGAAGTTTATTGTCAGAACTTCAGAGGGAGAATTCACGGAGTTCCGTCCGGAAGATTTTCCGTATGCAGAATTAAGAAAGATGAAATAAGGAGGAACTGATGGGAAAGAAAATTTTTACTGCAGTAGCGGCAGTTCTTGTACTGGCGCTTGTTGTAACTACACTTATGGATATCGAAGTGCCTTATCTTCCGATCGCGGTACTGGCGCTGTTTCTGATCGCGGCAGGCGTTCATTCAAAGAAGACCGCTATTTCTGAAATCATTCTGGACGAGGAAAATGCAAGGTTTGTCCTTACAGACGGCAGTGTGAAGGAGGCCCGCCGCAGAGATGTTGTCAAGCTGAAGGTTTCCGGTTCACGCATCGTGATAGTTCTGAAGAGCGGTGAAGATTATAATATCCCGAAAAGAAGAGCGGGAGCTGTGATCAGAGGCACTGACGGGCAGCTTCGCGGGCTGAAAGAAGATGACTTCCCGTTCGCAGAAGTGAAAAAAGCATTAGGCTAAGGAGATGTTATGAAAAAATGGTTAGGCAAGCTTAAGGAAAGTGACAACTATAATATACTGATTCCGGCAATGCTAGTAGTGCTGACTGTAAAATTTATATGGACTATAATTGCAACAGGAAACAATATAAGGCAAGTGGTTTCATGGAATATGGACATGTCTGAAGGGCTTGTGTATATAATCCCATCATTCATTTCTCTGGCGTTTATGGCTATTACGGTTTATTTTGTGACACAGGCATGTAATCGTGACCCGAAATTTATGATCTGTGCAATTGTTTGTTCGACGATTACTGCTGTGTTGGCTGGATTTATAGGCGCTATTGCCAGTATTGTTCTGGAAACGATGTGGCTTGTTTCTGTCAGAAGTAAAAACGGCAGGCGATGGGTAATTGCAATGAAAGCTGTCGCAATCATGCTTGTGGTAATAGTTGTAGTGATGGTACTAAAATATGTGAGCATGATGTTTGTGATTGGGCATTTGGGAGAGTGGAGAACCGATTCACTTGAAGAAGGTGACTGGTCGCAATGGGAGACCGAAGAAACAATCGATGATTTTGAATAAATTTGTGATTTTGTTAAACCGCAGCCGGTCGGAAAGGCGTCATCCGCCTTTCCTGATACGGCTGCTTTTGTTTTTATGGCTTAAGCCTGTTTTGCCGGGTTTATCCGGTGAAACGGATAAACCCGGTAAAACAGGCTTATAGCCTTCGGGCGAACCACCCGTTATACGGGTGGCCCCGATTTGCGGTACAAAGGACAGCATAATTTGCAAAAAGCCATGTGAATGGCGCGGATAATATCTACAGCGACAGCATTGACTGTAAAAAACAATTAAAATGGCGGCTGTTGTCGCGGAGGTGACAGCATTGGTTACAAACTTCAATAAAAATGGCGGCTGGAGTGCAGAAATCATCAGCAAATGCAGGGTTTTTCCCAGAAGTGGCACGGCGACAGGAGAACCTGCCAACATTTGCTCCGGAATGTCTTTAAAGGTCTTTTCGAATCAAGAAAAAAAGACATTTTCGTCATAAAAAACAGCAAATGTTTGCGTATGCCCTGACGAGAGCGCCGCTAGATGCATAAAAAGCGGTAAATGTTGTCGTGTTTAAAATATGTCGTTATAATCTGCTTCAAAAGCAACAAATAATGTCACGGTACTCCAGAACAGAGCCGCATCAAAAGACGCACACCTCAAAGCGCATCTTCTATGCATATGAATGAGTAAAAATACGGAGGGTATTCATCGTATGGGAAAAAATTACAATAAAAATCGGATTCAAAAACAATAAATTTGCAAAAACGTTGTGCAAAAAAACAAAAACGAGTTGAAAAACTCAAAAAAAGCTATATAATGGGTTGTAAGTAATGAGAAAATAGTGTATAAATAGAAATATATGGTGTAACATCCATATATATTAGAAAAGAAACAAAGCAAAATGTTTGAAAATTACTAGAAAAGGAAGATCGTAAAATGAGAATCAACGGATCACAGCTTTTAGCAGAAGTACTGCTGGAACACGGTGTCGATACAGTATTCGGGTACCCCGGCGGAGCTGCTTTAAATCTGTATGATGTATTATATCAGTACAGCGACAAAATCAAACACGTAATGGCTGCACATGAGCAGGGCGCTGCACATGCAGCAGACGGATATTCCAGAACGACCGGAAAAACAGGCGTTGTATTCGCAACAAGCGGTCCGGGAGCTACAAACCTGGTAACAGGTCTGGCGACAGCGTTTATGGACAGTATTCCGATGATCGCTATCACAGCTAACGTACCTGACAGTCTGATCGGAAGAGACGCTTTCCAGGAAATCTCCATTACCAGCGTAACGATGCCGATAACAAAACACAATTATTTTGTAAACAGAATAGAAGATCTGGAAGATGCACTGAGAAATGCATTCCGTATAGCTAACAGCGGACGTAAAGGCCCTGTTCTCATCGATATTACTAAAGATGTAACGGCGGCGATGATAGACTATAAAAAAGGAGAACCGCTTCCTCTGGATAAAAATCCTGTAGCAAGTGACGAAGATGTACAGAAAATCGCAGACATGATAAACCAGGCGGAAAGACCGGTAATCTACTTCGGCGGCGGAGTAGTTGCTTCTGACGCAGGTGATGAACTGAACGAGCTGCTGGAAATCGCAGATATTCCTGCTACATATACACTGATGGCGGCAGGTATTCTGGGATACGACAATCCGAGAAATTTGGGACTGATCGGTATGCACGGCAGCATCGCTTCCAATAGAGCGGTTGACAGAGCAGACCTGCTGATTTCTCTGGGATGCAGATTCAGTGACCGAGTTGCGCTGAATCCGAAAAAATTCGCAAAGAAAGCGAAGAAAATCCAGGTAGATATCGACAGATCCGAACTTAATAAAAACGTATTGGTAGACGTCAGCGTTGTCAGTGACGTAAAGCCGTTCCTGCAGAAACTTCTGCCTCTGATCGAAAAGAAAGAGCACAGAGAGTGGGTCATGCAGGCAACAGAGTGGAAAAATAAATCCGGCGATGTGAAATGCCAGGAAGCAGAACTGCATCCGAGCGAAATAGTTACTGCAGTATGCGATCTGACAGATAAAGATACAATTTATGTAACAGATGTTGGTCAGCATCAGATGTGGACAGCTCAGTATCTGAAACATGAAAGAACAAGAAAGTTTGTGACAAGCGGCGGACTTGGAACTATGGGGTTCGGTTACGGCGCGGCAATCGGCGCACAGATCGGCAACCCTGATAAGAGAGTCATCCACTTCACAGGGGACGGATCGTTCCATATGAACCTGAACGAAGCATGTACGGCTGTAAGTCAGGAACTTCCTATCATCACAGTTATCATGAATAACAGAGTTCTGGGCATGGTATATCAGTGGCAGACGATCTTTTACGGAAAACGTTATTCTTCAACAACACCGGAAAGAAAAACGGACTTCCCTAAACTGGCTGAAGCTTTCGGAGCAAAAGGCTTCTCTGCATCAAGTCCTGCAGAATTCGAAGAAGTGTTCAAGAAAGCCCTTCAGGAAAAAGGGCCGGTATGGATCGATTGTGCTATAGCAAAAGAAGAACGTGTACTGCCGATGATTCCGGGCGGCGGAACCGTTGAAGATATGATCATCGGTTAAGGAGGAGCAGATATGGACAAGATAGTTAACAGAGAAGTAATCAGTATCCTCGTAGATAACCGCTACAACGTACTTTCAAGAGTAGTCAGCCTTTTCGGAAGACGCGGATTCAACATTGAATCCCTGACAGTATCTGCGACTAATAATCCTGACATCTCCAGAGTGACAGTGGTATTCAATGGTACAGAACAGGCATTGCACCAGATCATTACTCAGACAGAAAAACTTGAAGTAGTAAGAGATATTTTCACACTGGATATAGAAAACAGCTTGTACAGAGAATTGCTGCTTGCTAAAATTGAATGTGACAAGCATGACCGCAGCGCACTGAAAGAAATCGTTGATATTTACAGAGGAAAGATCGTTGACCTGCACAAAGACAGCATTATTGTTGAGCTGACAGGACCGCCTGAAAAGCTGGATGCTTTCATGGAAATGATCAACTGCTATAACATAGTAGAAATCTGCAGAACAGGTATCACAGGTATCAGCAGAGGCGTTACAACAAAAGATATTTAAATTGCATATGATTTATGTGAATTAAAGATAAATTAGTTTTTAATAAAGGAGAAAAGAAAATGATTAAGAAGTATTATGATGTAGATTGCAATTTCGGTTTATTAGACGGCAAAACAGTTGCTATCATCGGATTCGGATCCCAGGGACACGCTCACGCAATGAACCTGGCAGACAGCGGTGCTGACGTAGTAGTAGGTCTGAGACCAGGATCCGCACATACTGCAAAAGCTGAAGGCGCAGGCCTGAAAGTTATGGGTATCGAAGAAGCAGCTGAAGCAGGCGACATCGTAATGATGCTGGTACCGGACGAACTGGCTGCTAACATTTATAAAACTCAGGTTGCACAGCACATGAAAGAAGGAAACGTTCTGGCATTTGCTCATGGTTTTAACATCCATTACAACCAGATCACTCCGGCTAAAGATATCGACGTTATCATGATCGCTCCAAAAGGACCTGGACATACAGTAAGATCCCAGTATCTGGAAGGCAGAGGAGTTCCATCTCTGATCGCTGTATATCAGGATGCTTCCGGAAAAGCTAAAGATTACGCTCTGGCATATGCTTCCGGTATCGGTGCAGGACGTGCAGGTATCCTGGAAACTACATTCAAAGAAGAAACAGAAACAGACCTGTTCGGTGAACAGGCAGTTCTGTGCGGCGGTGTTACTGAGCTGATGAAAGCCGGTTTTGATACACTGGTAGAAGCAGGATATGAACCTGAAATGGCTTACTTCGAATGTATCCACGAAATGAAACTGATCGTTGACCTGATCAACGAAGGCGGCTTCGACAAGATGAGATACTCCATCTCCAACACTGCTGAATACGGTGATTACAGAACAGGTACTAGACTGATCACTGAAGATACAAGAAAAGAAATGAAAAAAGTTCTGGCAGAAATTCAGGATGGTACTTTCGCAAGCGAATTCATTCAGGAATTCAATGCAGGCGGAAAAGCTAAATTCTTAGCGACAAGAAGAAAAGAAGCTGAACACCTGCTGTGCAAAGTAGGCGCTGAGCTGAGAAAAATGATGAGCTGGCTGAAAAAATAAGCCTGTTCAGGGTTTCGCCGGTGATTCAAATGGGGATCCGGTGGAATAAATTACATAAGAAAAAGTCAATAGGGCGGATGCAGGGCATCTGTCCTATTGTGGGTTAAAAAGGAGAACAAATTATGGCATTAAGAAGTGCAAAATTTACTCAGAACCTGGAAATGGCACCTGCAAGAAGCCTGTTTTATGCGATGGGCTACACTAAGGAAGAACTGGAACGTCCTCTGATCGGTGTTATCTCCGCTAAAAGTGAAATCGTTCCGGGCCACATGCATCTGGATAAGGTTGCTGAGGCTGTAAAAGCAGGGGTAAGAATGGCAGGAGGCACACCTGTTGAAATTCCTGCAATTGGTGTATGCGATGGTATCGCGATGGGACACATCGGCATGAAATTCAGCTTACCTTCCCGTGAATTGATTGCAGACAGTGTTGAAACTATGATCATGGCTCACGCACTGGATGGTGCTGTACTGGTGCCTAACTGCGATAAAATCGTACCGGGTATGGTTATGGCTGCAGTAAGAATGAACATTCCTGCAGTAGTATGCTCCGGCGGACCGATGATGTCCGGTATCGTAAAGAAAGAAGAAACAAGCCTTTCTAAAATGTTCGAAGCAGTAGGCGCATATAAAGCAAATATTATCGATGAAAACGAATTATTAGAATTTGAACAGAATGTATGTCCCGGCTGCGGATCCTGCTCTGGCATGTACACAGCTAACAGCATGAACTGCCTTTGCGAAGCGATCGGTATCGCTCTGCCGGGCAACGGAACTATTCCTGCAGTAGAAAGCGGACGTATCCGTCTGGCAAAACAGGCAGGTATGGCAATCATGGAACTGGTTGAAAAAGATATCAAAGCAAGAGACATCATCAATGAAGAGTCCATCAAAAATGCTCTGGCATGCGACATGGCTCTGGGATGCTCATCCAACTCTGTACTGCATCTGCTGGCGATCGCAAACGAAGCAGGTGTAGAACTGAATCTGGAAATCTTCAACGAGTTCAGCGCAAAAGTTCCTAACCTGTGCCACCTGGCCCCTGCAGGACATACTCATATGCATGACCTGAACAGAGCAGGCGGACTGATGGCTGTATTCAGCGAACTGGACAAAAGAGGACTGATCAATAAAGATCTGATCACAGCTACAGGCAAGACCGTAGGCGAAAATATCGGAAATACAAAAGTTACAGACTACGATACTATCCGTCCTATCGACTTCCCTTACAGCGAAACAGGCGGTATCGCAGTTATGTGGGGTAATATTGCCCAGAACGGCTGCGTAGTTAAGAGAAGTGCTGTTGCAGAGGAAATGCTGGTTCACTCCGGACCTGCAAGAGTATTTGACAGCGAAGAAGATGCTATCGCAGCAATTTACGCAGGAAAGATCGTTGACGGCGACGTAGTTGTTATCCGTTACGAAGGACCTAAAGGCGGTCCCGGCATGAGAGAAATGCTGAATCCTACAAGTGCACTGGCAGGCATGAAGCTGGACAAGACAGTTGCACTGATCACAGACGGAAGATTCTCCGGTGCGAGCCGCGGCGCTTCCATCGGTCACGTATCTCCGGAAGCGGCAGCAGGCGGAAACATCGGCCTGATCCAGGAAGGCGATATCATTGAAATCGATATTCCGGGATCCAAAATCAACGTGAAAGTGAGCGACGAAGAACTGGAAGCAAGAAGAGAAGCTTATGTTGCTCCTGACTACATAGTTAAATCCGGATGGCTGTCCAGATACCAGAGAAACGTATCTTCCGCAGATAAAGGTGCGGTAATGAAATAGCTTCCGCAGCGGAAGCGCATGGAGCCGGACGGCTTCCTGAAAAGACGAAAAGAAAAGGACTAGTATTTATGACAATCCAGGAAAAGACATTGCAGGAAATCGATCAGATCCAGGACGCGCTGAAAGCGCAGCTGGAAGAAATGCATAATGAGATCGAGGAAGTTGCACGTGATATCCAGAAGACACTTCAGAAAGAAACCGACGAGTTCAAAAAGGATCTGGAAGCTGACATCAAGGCTCTGGAAACAGGCAATGATGCAGAGCAGAAACTCAGAGACGACATAAAGGAAGTCAAGGAAGAACTGAAGAGTGAAATAACAGGAATTCACGAACATTTTAAATCAACAATGGAAACGATCAATGTTTCTGTTGAAAATACAATGGAAGCTCTGAAAGAGCGTTCAGAAAAAGAACTGAGCGAATCTATCGGAGAAATCATCGAAAAGGCAA
>JAGBGL010000154.1 GCA_017936025.1 Bacillota bacterium
AATGGCTTATTTTCAACGTTTCTTTATGTCAATACCCTTTTTTTGCACAAAATTATCAACAGGTTTGTTCTTTTATTTTTTAACGTTTGTTCTTTTTACATAAACTGTCGATAACATCGATGCGAACAACTTCCTCAATCCCAGTAAATTCAACGATTCCATCCATGATTCCTTCAGCCATTTTCTGTTGATACGCGTCCTTTTTCAAAAGTTCCGACTCTTCCCTGTTCGATAAAAATCCGCACTCAACTATTACCAGCGGGCAGATTTCATCTTTAAAAAGAAAAACATCCGCTTTTGGCATCGGAACCCGTTCGTTACCGCCGCCTGCGGCCTGCGAAACAGCAGTCTGCATTTTTTCAGCAAATATTTTACAGCTGCTGCTGAGTTCCTGATCCTGTAATCCTCCCGGATAAAAAACCTGCGCTCCTTTTACCGACGTATCCTCTCTGAAGCTGTTGAGGTGTATGCTCACCGCCGCAGAAGGGCAAAATTCGCGCATCATCTCACGGCGTGCCCTCAGGTCTGCAGTTTTCATGGCCCTTATCGAACCTTCATCCCCGTCACACAGACTTTCATCCGAAGACCTTGTCATTATTACCCGGCAGTCATATTCCTCTGCGAGATCTCTCACTTTCAGTGCGATCTTCAGATTTATATCCTTCTCCGGGGTCCCGTCGCTGCTGACGGCCCCTCCATCGATGCCTCCATGCCCCGGATCCAGCAGAATAACAGTTTCCGTCGCCCGGGCCTGTGTCATCAAATGCGCTTTCCCGCAGCAATTGAGTATCATAAATGTACTTGTCAGTAGTGTAATTACGCAAATTCCTGCTTTTATGTACTTTCTACTCATCCCTTCACCTCTCAGTGCAAACAGCTGAATTCATTGAAATTATATGCCTGCAGGTACTTATGAATGAGTATTTTTATATGTACATCGATTACAGCAAATTAGTACTATCCCATTATATACTAAGTTCTTCTATTTGAACACCCCCGCATTGACTTTTTTGTGCTTTTTATATTACAATTCTAGTATCACAATATTGAAACACTCAAGGAGACATCATGGAAACTATAAAACTCTATCAACAGGATGTATATATGAAGGAATGCACCGCAAAAGTTATTTCCGTTGAAAGCGATCTGGTCCTGCTGGACCGGACAGTGTTTTTCCCTGTCGGCGGCGGACAGAGCTGCGACCTCGGAACAGTTGCGGGATATGAAGTTACTGAAGTTTTTGAAGAAGGCGATAAGGTTTATCACCGCATCAGAGAGCCTTTTCAGCTGGAAGCCGGACAGCAGGCCGAATGTTCTATAGATTGGGCCAGAAGATTCGACAATATGCAGCGTCACTGCGGAGAGCACATTCTCTCCGGAATATTCTTCAGGGAATTCGGAGGTGTCAACAGAGGCTTCCACATGGGTGATGACTATATGACTATCGACATTTCCCTCGAAGAAGACCCTTCCATCACAGAAATCACATGGGAGATGGCAAAGCATGCCGAACTGTGCACTAATGAAGTCATCTGGTCAAACGCGCCGGTAACAGTGCGGCGTTTTAAAACACGCGAAGAAGCCGAAAAAATGCCGCTGCGCAAAAAACTCGCTATCGACGAGGAAATCTCCATCGTCTGCGTCGGTGACATCAATAACGCGGCCGACTGCGTGGCTTGCTGCGGAACACATCCATCAACTGCCGGTCAGGTAGGACTTGTAAAACTCTACAAAGTGGAAAAGAACAAAGGCATGTTCCGTATTTACTTTGAAGCCGGAAAGCGTGCACTGCTTGACTATGACAAAAAACATGATCTGCTTACAGTTCTGGGTAACCGCTATTCTGCAAGCGCTGATGACCTTCTGGAGAAAATGGATGCACGTAAAGAGAAAGATAAAGCTATAAAAAACGAACTTACTGTCCTCCGCCAGTCTGTGATCGAATCAAGGGTCAGCGATATCCGCAAAGACCTTAAAGCAGCGGACGGCGAAGTCCTGATTTATGAATTCGGAGACATGAAAACTGATGATCTCCTGAATATAGGCCGCCCTGTCATGCAGGAAGTAAAAAAGCTGCTTCTCATAATTTCTACTAACGATAACACCCTGCTGCTCTTCTCTGACGGTACAGTTAACTGCGGCAAGCTGGTAAAAGAAAATGCATCCATATATAACGGCAAAGGCGGCGGGAACGCGACTTCTGCAAGGGCAATATTCCCAAAACGCGAAGGCCTCGACACATACATACAGCTGCTCATAAATCACTTGAGATAATTGACAATCCGGACCTCAAACGGGTCCGGATTTTTTGTAGAAAAAAGGCAGAGCCCCTGGCCCTGCCTGAATATTTATATTATTTAAGTATATAAATTGTTACATTTCTTACGCCCCACTGACGGCACTGTCCTGCAGAATTATAGTAAACATCGATCGTGTTGCCTTTGATATTTCCGCCTGTATCGGCTGCTTCTGCAAAGCCGTAGCCTTCAACGTACACTCTGGTTCCCAGAGGGATAACTCTCGGGTCTACCGCAATGCGGCCTACCGCTGCAGGTTTACCGGAAGCAGTTCTTCCACCGCCTGTATAAGAGTACGCCTTTACCACAAATTTTCTGGAATACTCAACGCCCTGAATGGTTCCGATCGTACTTTTTTCGATGACTTCCGTCACAGGTGCTTTAACAGTTTCTCTTGCAACCTCTTCTCTGGAAGCTTCCACACCATCAATATACTTGACCTTATAAGTGACCTTATCCTGACCGTTCACGCCCTTTGTAACGACTTTGCTCGTCCCCTGCGGGAGCGTATCAACCCCTTTAGTCTCAGTCTTATACGGAACCTCTACCGTTTCCGTTACTTTTTCGTAATCAACTCTCTGGACCGAAATCGCCATTCCGTTTTTTACAACAGTATCTTTTTCAGGCATAACAATGTCATGTTTGCCTAGATCGATTTTATGGTTTTCCAGCATTTCCTTTACGGTAGTCTGCGCTGTCATCAGCTCCATAGTATTCCCATCTGCTGCAACAGATACAGTAACTGTTTTTCCGGAGCCGTCAGAGCCTCCTGTATTGGAGACTGCATATGCATTAACGGCTTCTGCTCCCATGTACGTTGCCGCTATTGTCCCTGTAGCTATAATCAGGACCAGCACTACCGTACACAGTACAGGTAATTTATGTTTTTCAAATATACTATTCAAATGTTTCTCCCGTCTTTCTTATTTAAGGAATCCGGAAATAATTTTCTCTTCGGCTTCCTCTTCAGTCAGACCCAGAGTCCTTAATTTCAATATCTGTTCTCCTGCAATTTTTCCTATAGCAGCTTCATGGATCAGCTCGGCATCAACGTGATCTGCTTCCAGTGCAGGCGCTGCAACTACATTAGCATCATTCGCCAGGATCGCGTCGCACTCGGAATGACCTGTACAGCGGTTCATTCCGCGCATCCAGGAATTGAACACCTGGCGCGATTTACCTCTCGCAACGGATCTGGAAACAAGGTCTGCCCCGGAATCCTCACCGTTCAGAACAACATCAAAGTCGGTCTGAGCAAAATCTTCGCCGTCTGTCATGATACGTTCACGTACTACCAGTTTTGCTCTGGCCGCCAGAGTCGCGCTCGTCTTTCTTACAGAACGGTCAACGCCTCTGATCTGTACTGTGTCCATTTCCAGTACAGAATCCTCTTCCATGAAGATCTCCGTTACAGGATCGATGGATTTCTTACCTGTACCTTCTCCTGTACCCACATGCTTTTCTGTATACAGCACTTTCGCGCCTTTTGCCAGGAAAAATCTGTGGATACCATTATGTCTTGCATCTCCGCCGTCATCAGTATGCACACCGCATCCTGCAACGATGGTTACGTCTGCATCTTCACCTACAAAGAAATCATTGTAAACCAGGTCATCTACGCCGCCCCTGGTAACACAGGCAGGAATGGAAACCGTTTCACCTTTTGTTCCCGCTTTTATGTGAACTTCCAGGCCCGGTTTATCTTCCTTTGATTCGATTTTGATATTTTCTGTAGACTGACGTGCTGCACAGCCGCCGTCTTCTCTTATGTTATATGCGCCTTTCAGGTCTCCGTCATATTCAGATACGATGCGCATCAGTGTTTCAGTTATCTTATTCATATTACCAGATTTCTCTCTTTCCCTGTGGGCAGCATGCCATATGAGGCTGTGCCAGCAGCTGTGGCAGGATCTCGTCTCTAGGACCTGCTTTTTCTACAACACCGTCAGCGATAACTACGATTTCATCTGCAATGGAAAGGATACGTTCCTGATGGGAAATAACCAGCAGAGTCCCTTTCTGTTCATTCTGAAGTTCCTGGAATGTTTCTACCAGTCTTGTGAAGCTCCAGAGGTCGATTCCCGCTTCAGGTTCATCGAAAATAGACAGTTTTGCATTACGTGCAAGAACTGTTGCAATTTCGATACGCTTGCTTTCGCCGCCGGACAGTGATCCGCTCAGTTCTCTGTCGATGTATTCTTCTGCACAGAGGCCAACTTTACCCAGCAGTCCGCATACATTGACGAAAGGCATGTCCTCTCCCGCCGCCAGTTCCAGCATATCTTTTACAGTCATGCCTTTAAATTTCACCGGCTGCTGGAACGCATATGCAATACCTTTCTTCGCACGTTCTGTAACATCTGCATCTGTGATGTCTTCTCCATCCAGATAGATTCTGCCGGATGTCGGTTCCATGATACCTGCAACCAGTTTTACCAGAGAAGTTTTACCGCTTCCGTTCGGTCCGGTGATTACAACCAGTTTTCCGTTTCCTATTGTCAAATCAATATCGCGTACGATCTGATCCCCGTCCGGGGTCGTCCATGCGACATGCTCTAATCTAAGCATTGCTTCCTCCTATAAACTCTTCAGATATTCTATTTCTTCACGGCTGAGTTTTCTGTAGTGACCTTCTTTAAGGCGTCCGAGATACAGATCCCCCAGTGCGATTCTTTCCAGTTCCTGAACTTTGTTGCCTACTGCTGCAAACATTTTTCTTACCTGGCGGTTCTTTCCTTCGTGGATAGTGATTTCAACCACAGCAGAGCGCTCTGCCTGTTTTATCACCTTTACGCATTGCATTAAACGCTGTTAGTCCATTTATTTTAGAAATATCGCCATTAACAGCTTTAAGCATAAATGAATTTTCAGGTAATTCTTTTTTTATTGCTTCTTTTGTAAGAGCTACTAAACCATCTGCCGAGGCATACTTTTCAAAACAGCCT
>JAGBGL010000155.1 GCA_017936025.1 Bacillota bacterium
GAACTGGATGCGATCGTAGGTGCGGGATGGGACAGACCTCATTTTGATGAAGTCCCTTTACATAAAAGCACGCTGGATGCGATATGCCCGGACAGACCGGTCGTTATGGCGGACGCGGGCTTCCATGTGCACTGGATGAATTCCAGGGCACTGGAAATGATGGGTATCGATGCGGATTTTAAAGCACCGGAAGGTGTTACGGTTGAAAAGGATGAAACCGGCGAGCCGACAGGTGTTGTAGCCGAATTCCTGGAAGTCTATGAACACTTCCAGAAATTCACTCCTGAACAGTACAAAGCGGCGATTCTTTCGTATCAGGAAGAATCCCATCAGTACGGCATTACTGCGACATTTGAAGATACCGTTTATGATTTTGATGCTATGGTGGAAGCGTACAGACAGCTTGAAGCAGAGGGTGCGCTCAAGTACCGTGCGAGCGGGTACATGCGTGTCAATAAGGATGATGACATAGAGGCCGCAGTGACAAAGCTGAAGTCTCTGCGTGACGCATTCAGAACAGGTCTGTTCCGCATGGACGGCGGGAAAATATTTATCGATGGTGTGCTGGAAGGTGAAACGGCATATATGGAAGAAGCGTATGACAATAATCCGGAAAACCACGGTGAGTATCAGTGGGAAGGCGCTACAGAAAAACTCTATGAGCTGTGCAGAATGTTGGAAGCCGAGGACCTGAATTACCACTTCCACACTATTGGAGATAAAGCCGTTGCGGTTGCACTTGATGCAATAGAATATGCCAAAAAAGATGCAGAAAATACTGTCACAAGGCCGGGGATCACACATCTGCAGGTCGTGAGAGAGCAGGATTTTCCGAGATTCAAAGAGCTGGGGGTTTCTGCAGTCATCCAGGCGTTCTGGGCGGGCTACAGTGAATACTATGACCAGGCGGTAGAGTTTATCGGAAGAGAAAGAGCAGAAAGACAGTATCCGTTTGGAAGTCTTTTCAGAAACGGTGCATTGGTCGCTTCAGGAAGTGATTATCCGGTACAGACTGACAGACCGCTGCTGGCGATACAGATGGGAATCACCAGAGCCGTGCCGGGAGATGAAATGATAATGCCGAAAGAGTCTGAAAAAGTGACGTTAGAGGACATGCTTCAGAGTTATACAAGAAATGGTGCAATTGCTAATTACCTGGAGGATGAAGTCGGAACTCTGGAAGCAGGCAAAAAAGCTGATATGGTAATACTTGAAAAGAATCTGTTTGAAATTTCGCCTTACGAAATTGCAGAAGTTAAGGAAATGATGACGATTTTTGATGGACAGATTGTTTATGAAAGATAGAAGAGAAGAGGGATTAGAATGGTAGAACACAGAAAGTATTTCAGGACTGAAGAAAAGGATTTTTATGATAATGGACAGGTAAAGCTGAGCTCTGTTCTGTATTTTTTCCAGGAAGCTGCGACAGAGCATGCTGATATCATAGGTGTGGGCGGCGATGCTCTTATGAAGGATAATATCGTATGGATACTGGCAAAAATGAAGCTGCGTATTCTGGCGGATATCCAGCAGGACAGGGATTATTATGTGCTGACATATCCGAGGGCGCAGAAGTCCAGATTCTGTCCGCGTGACTATTATCTGTATGACGCGGATGATCAGCTGGTTGCTGTGGGTTCTGCGATATGGAGCTTTATGGACTGGACGACAAGAAAAATTGTAAAAATGGAGCTGAATTTCGGCGGTGATCTCAGAGAAGATGAAGCGTTCCCTGAAGGCTTCGAGAAGATCCGTGTCAAAGAACCGGTTCCGGTGGGAGAATATATTGTGGCTGCTGAGGACATCGATGCCAATGAGCATACGAACAACTGTGTTTACGGAGATATCGCAATGAAGGCTGCTGCAATTGAGAAGGTTAAAGATTTCGTAATACAGTATTCAAAAGAGACCCGCGAAGGCGAGGTTATAAAACTGTTCAGGGAAGAAACAGAAGACGGTCAGGTCGTAAGCGGAAAACTGGCGGACGATCAGACGGTTTTCACTGCAAAACTTACAAAAAGATAGAAGAGAAATGCTGCTGTAAAAAGGCAGCATTTTCTATTTTTTTGCAACTTCAATTGATATTACATCATCTTTGTTGTATAATAACTTATTATAATATCGGCTAGGTGTATCTTTTTGCCAAAAACCGGACAACAGGATAACACCGTATTGCCAGTAAATTTACAGGAGAGTTTTGAGATCATGGACACTAATGGTTTTGTACTGATCTTGCTGGCTTTACTTGTGATAATGATTGTGCTGCTGCTTTTCATCGGAAGCAGATATAAAAAGCAGATGGCAAGCATTGAACAGATAAATCAGCAGCTGACAAATCTTGCAGCTGTTCCGGCTGATGAACAAACGGAGGCAAGTGTAGAAGATGCTTCCGAAGTAGAACAGACGGCAGTGGATCTGATTGCAGCAATAACTGAAGAAAAACAGGATGCTCGGGAAGATGTGAAAGAAGAATCCGAGGCATCAGCATATAATACCGGAAAAAGCGGGAAAATTTATACAAAGGAAGAACTTGAATTACTTATCAAAGAGTAACAGGTAGAGGAGGAACTTATGTATTGTAGAAATTGCGGGAATAAAATAGTAGAGGGAGATAAGTTCTGCAGCGAATGCGGCACAAAAGTTGCTGTTGATACTGCAGCGGCACCAGTGACGCCTGCAGCACCTGAAGTGGAACTGCCAAAGACAGAGGCTGTTGCAGATGATGCGCCTTTATTCGAACCATTTGACTTTAAAGCGTTCGGTTTTGATTTTTCAGAACTGGGCCTTGGAACAGGGCTGAAGGAAGAAACTAAACCGACTCCTCCAACTGAGACATTTGATTGGAATACAGGAGAGTTCCCTGACAGAAATACTGCGACAAAAACAGAAGATATCAATTTCAACTGGTCTCTGAGTCCGGATGAACCTGCAGCGCCAGCAGCGGAACCGCCAAAGGCAGAGCCTGTAGCTGAGGTTCCTGCAGCGCCTGAAATGGAGCTGCCTAAAGTAGAACCTGTTAAAGAGGAGACTCCATCCAACGACCTGTTCGGTGACCTGGAAGAGACAAGAAAGCAGTCTGAAGAAATCGACAAATTCTTTACTTTCCACCGTAAGAATGAAGAATTCCAGAAGATTCTGGACAGAGAATATGAAAAGGTAAGATCCGGCAATATAATTGCAGAAGAACTTTCTGCAGCGGAAGCCGGCGCGGAAGATATGTTTACGGCGAGACAGCCTGAAGATCCTATGGAAGAATTGTTTGCTTCCGAAGGCGTTGTAAGAGGATATGAGCCTAAACCTATCGAAACGGACGTACTCGAAAGAATCGAGGCGGCTGATGAAGAAAAACGAGTAAGAGAAGAAGCTGCAAGACTGGTCGAAGAAGAGAGAGCAAGACGTGAAGCAGAAGAGGCTGCAGCGGCTGCTGCGGCAGCAGAAGCGGCGGCAGCTGAAGTTTCAGCAGCTGAGCCTGTAGAAGAACCTGCAGCAGAAGTTCCTGCAGAAGAACCGGTTGCGGAAACTCCTGCAGAAGAATCTGCAACTGATGACTTTGATCTGTTTGCACAGCTGGAAGCTATGGATGATGCGGCAGAAGAACCTGCAGAAGACGCTGTGGAAATACCTGTCGAAGAGCCTGCAGTAGTAACTGTAACAGACGAGCCTGCAGCAGAAGTTCCTGCAGAGGAACCTGCGGCGCCTGTATTTGAAACTCCTGTAACAGAGGAACCTGCAGAAGAGCCTGCGGGAGAAATTCCGGCTTCAGAAACAGCTGCTGAAGTGAAAGAAGAACCTTCTGAAGAAGCTCCTGCCTTTGAAATTCCGGCAGAGCCTGCTGAAGAAGAAGTTCCTGAAAAAACAAAGACTGTAGATAAAGCTGCGATCCTGGCAGGAATGGCAATTGCTAACGAAATGGTAGAAAGAGACCGTGCAATCGCGGCAGAACAGGCGGCAGCAGAAACAACTGCAGCTGCGGCAGTCATCGAAGATACAAATGTAGACCTGCCTGACTTCCTGGGACATGAAGAAGATCTTCCTGCAGTGCAGGATGTGGCTCCTGAATCCGAAGAAGAACCGGAAACTGCTGACGAAGATGTTGAGTTTGAAATCTTTGAACAGCTGGAAAATGCAGAAAAAGGACCGGAAGAAGAAATCGTCCTGACAGACAGCCAGACACTGGTTGATCTGTTTGCTGATGCTGAAACCGTAGAAAACCATGAAAAGGGATGGACTGAACATACTCTGATCCTCAGCGAAGATTCCGTAGCGGAAATCCTGAATGCTTCCGGAGAAGAAGATGTTACTGAAAATACAGTACTGTTCTCTGCAGAAACACTGGGAGCTATCCTCGCAGAAGCAGAACAGGAAAATCCGGAAGGTTCCGAAGTAGTGGTATCTGTGGAAAGTCTGACTGAAGTGCCTGAAGCTGCGGAAACAGCAGCAGGCGTTTCTGAGGAAGCAGAGGAAGAACCTCATGGAAAAGGCCGCACTGTACTGAAAGTGCTGCTGGTGATCCTGATCATTCTGCTCGTGCTGGAAATTGCAGGGGTAGCGATCAAACTGCTGGCACCTACAAGTAATGCTGCTAATTTCATCGATAACCAGCTGACAAAAGTATTCCAGCTGATCTCAGGTGAAGACGACAAGGAACTGAATGTATTTGCAGAAGCAGAGGAAATAAGAACAGAACCTTTAGAAGATAAAACAGAACTTATTGCCGCAGAAAAGAGCAAGAATAAGAACGGAAACATTGCTTCCGTAGTATATAATCAGGATCTTGCATTTGATTCCGGAAAAAAGTATGAAAACACTGACCTGAACCTGACTCAGGACCTGACTGACGTTGCATGGTATAAAAATGCGGACAACAGACAGGTGTATTATGATCAGGCGATTGTCGGTACAATGATTGCATATGACTCACAGAGAGTTAATCTGGTAAACAGCAACGACCCTACAGTACTGAACCTGATGGTTGAAGGTACTGAATTATACAATGAAGTTTCTGCATCGGCGGGAAAAGGCGGAATGACATTTGAACTGCTGCAGCTTGGGGAAATCAGACAGTCCGGAAGTTCATATTTCATCTGGACAGCCGAAACAATAGGTGGTGAAACAGAATCTTATATTTATGAAATGCAGCCTGCAGGCGAAACAATGAAAATTAAAGCGCGCCACGAGGCATAATAACTGATCCGGAGCATCCGGCAGACCCGGGTGTTAAAATAACGAAAACCTTTAAAAGGGAGGGATTGTGTTGAAGAAAAAAAGAACGGCCGCGAAAGGACTTATAGTAGCTATAATTGTTATCATAGCTCTGTTCCTGGCACTGATCGGATTTATCACAGATTTTCTGTGGTTTAAAGAACTCGGATATGTGAGCGTATTCCTGACAAAACTGTTTACACAGTTAAAGATCGGGATCCCGGTATTTATCATAATAAGCTTACTGGCATACATTTATCTGAAGTTTCTCAAGAAAGGATATTTCAAGAGAATTGAGTCAGATGAAATCACTGATACAAAACGTCTGAATAAAATCACATGGGCTCTGGCAGCAGTATTCAGTTTACTGGTTACATTTACTGCTACAACAAACCTGTGGTTCGAAGCGCTGAAGTTTGCACACAGCACAGGATTTGATATTACAGATCCGCTGTTTAAAATGGATGTGTCATTCTATCTGTTCAGATTACCGTTTATTCAGGAACTGGCAACTATCCTTATCGGTGTAATCATTGCTTTTGCAATACTGACACTGATTTACTACACTATACTGCTTTCCATGAGAACGCCTCAGATGTTCGAGGAAGTAGAAGAGGAAGAACCGTTTGTTGATCCTTTTGCCGAAGATGAGCAGCAGGGACCTAATGCCGGTTTTGACAATGTAACAGATTTGTTCGGAAAATTCGGTGAAGCATTCACAGGTAAGAAGGCTGCGCCTAAGAAGAAAAAAGCAAAGAAACAGTTTGATAACAACAACTTCTCTGAGCTGATCCATATTGCGGAAAAACAGCTGATCGTTGTAGGTATCCTGTTCTTTATCATGCTGGCAGTGAATCTGTTCCTGCAGCAGTTTAATCTGCTGTACAAGCATACAGGTGTTGTATATGGTGCGGGCTTCACGGATGTTAATATTACTCTGTGGGTATACCGTATAATGGCATTGCTGGCACTGGTATCTGCAGTTACTTTTGTTCTGGGCGTTAAGAAAAGAAACTTAAAGAAAATTCTGATCGTACCTGTAGCGATGATCGCAGTAGGTATCCTGGGAACAGGAGCAGGACTGCTGGTACAGAATTTCGTAGTATCACCTGACGAACTGAGCAAGGAAAGCAAATACCTGGCATACAACATTGAATATACTCAGTATGCATATGACCTTGATGATGTAACTATCAAACCTTTTGAAGCAAGCAATACACTGGCTTCCAGTGATATCGCAGCTAATGAAGAAACTATCAAAAATATCCGTATCAACGACTATGACCCTGCGAAAAAATTCTATAACCAGACGCAGGCTATCAGACAGTACTATAATTTTACTGACGTAGATGTCGACCGTTATATGGTGAATGGAGAATATACTCAGACTTTCCTGTCTGCGAGAGAAATCGACGAAGCTGATATCAGCAACACATGGCTGAACACGCATCTGAAATATACTCACGGTTACGGTATCACTCTTTCCAGAGTAGACGAAGTAACAAGCAGCGGACAGCCTGACATGATGATTTCCAACATCCCTCCACAGTCTCAGGTAGAGGAAATCGAAATCAAAGAACCGGGAATCTATTTCGGTGAAAATACAAACAACTACATCCTTGTAAATACGGATGAAAAAGAATTCGACTATCCGGATGGAGAGTCCAATAACAAATACACAACTTATGACGGCACAGCAGGTATCAGACTGAATTTCATGAACAAGCTGATGTTCTCCATCAGAGAGCGGTCCCTGAAATTACTGGTATCCAGCAATCTGACAAATGATTCTAAGATCGTTATCAACCGTAATATCATGGAAAGAGTTCAGGAAATCATGCCTTATCTGGCATACGATGAAGACCCATACATCGTAGCGGCAGATGGAAAACTGTACTGGATGCTGGATGCTTACACAGCAAGTGATAGATATCCGTATTCGGAACCTTACAATGAAACAGGAACAAACTATGTAAGAAACTCTGTTAAGGTTGTAATTGATGCATATGACGGAAGCGTAGATTATTACCTGGTAGACAATCAGGATCCTATTGCAAATACTTTAAAGAGCATTTATCCTAAGCTCTTTAAAGATTTCAATGAAATGCCTGAATCACTGCAGGCACATGTACGTTACCCTAACATGCTGTTCAATATCCAGGCTAACGTGTACAAGAAATATCACATGACAGATGTGAATATCTTCTACCAGTCTGAAGACATGTGGGATATCGCAGAAGAAATCTACGGTACAAAAGTAACAACAATGACACCTAACTACTACATCATGAAGCTGCCGGGTGAAGAAAGTGCAGAGTTCGTAAACTCTATCCCTTACACACCTAAGAACAAGAAGAATATGACAGGTCTTCTGGTAGCAAGAAATGATGCACCTAACTACGGTGAGCTGGTACTGTACCAGATGCCTAAGAGCAAGGTGGTATACGGCCCTCGTCAGGTAGAAGCCCTGATCGACCAGAATACTGAAATTTCCAAGGAATTCTCACTGTGGGATTCCGCAGGATCTTCATACAGCAGAGGTAACCTCTTCGTAATCCCTATCGAAGATTCCCTGATCTATGTAGAACCTGTATATCTGGAAGCTAAAGAAGACAGTATTCCGGAAGTTAAGCGAGTTATCGTAGTATATGGTGACCAGATCGCATATGAATCCACACTGGCAGAAGCGCTGAACTCCCTGTTTGGTGAAGGCAGTGCCAATGCAGGTGTATCATCCGGTGACAGTTCCGCGGACAGCGGCAAGCTGAGCCAGGCTGAAATAATCACAAAAGCACAGGAAGCATTTAACAAAGCAGAAGAAGCTCAGAAAAATGGAGATTGGGCAAAATACGGACAGTATCTGAATGAACTTGAAAAGTATCTGAACATGCTGTAAAGAGATAACGGGCAGACCCGTAATCCCGTAGTATATTGTATATTGAAGTTTAAAGGACATTCTTTTTGCAGGATATATGCAGGAAGAATGTCCTGCCTGTTTAATATTTATAGCAATGAAAGGAGAGGGAGGCCTATATGATCGATTTTGACTTAAATAAAATGCTGTTTACAATACCGGC